>JAEUUM010000292.1 GCA_016787375.1 Saprospiraceae bacterium | reverse complement strand
GATGCCGAGAGGCAGTCCGTTAAATACTTCCAGGTGATGAATCTTGAAAGCAGGATAGGTGAGGTCTATGATGGTGTGATCAGTGGGATAATCGATAGGGGTATTATTGTAGAGGTGGTATATAGCAAGTGCGAAGGATTAATGCCTTTTGATAGTTTATATGAAGCTTTTGATCTTGAAACGTCGCGGTTAAAGGCGACAGGTAAAAGAACAGGAAAGGTTTTCAAAATGGGTGACAAAGTCAAGGTCAAAGTAATGGATACGGACCTGATTGCTAAGCAAATAAATTTTGAGTTGGTGGAAGAAGAATCTTAGATTCTAAATAATCATGTTGTACAATGATGTTGGATGCTAATATTGTACTTAATAGAATTGAGCTGAGTTTTGACTTTATTTTAATACATTATCTTCAATAAAGGATATTATTTTTCCGGCAATATCTATGCCTGTAGCCTGCTCAATACCCTCTAATCCCGGGGAAGGATTCACTTCAAGAACCAAAGGGCCATTGTTTGATATTATAATATCGACCCCACCTATTAGAAGACCGAGAGTTTGACACGCTTTGACGGCAATATTCTTGATTTCATCTGTTACATCTGCGTATTCCGCGCTACCACCAAGGTGCAAATTAGACCTGAAATCATTGGAGGAGGCTTTTCTTTTCATTGAAGCAATAACTGTTTTACCAATAACGAATATTCGAAAATCTTCCCCATTTGATTCTTCTACAAATTCCTGAAAAATATACCTCCTATTATTGCGAGTTAAAAAGGCCGTCACTTCAATTAATTCTTCTAAATTTTTTACGAGCTCAATCCCATCTCCATGTGTGCTTGAAATGGCCTTTACCAAAAATGGAAAGTCTTTAAAATGGTTTACAAGCAAGTGAAAATCACTGTTAACATTTGGATAAACTGTAAACGGAATCTGAATACCTGAACCAACGAGCAATTGTGATGCGGTCAGTTTGTCGCGACTTTTTAATAATGACTCAGAAGAAGTAGTCGTAAAAACTCCCTGAATTTCAAATTGGCGGATTAATGTTGACCCACGATAGGTCATACTACTGCCAATTCTGGGAATGATCGCCTGTGGCAGGGGCAAACAAACCGAATCTGAAAAAATACCAGCAGTACCTTTTCCAAGACTGAGCCAGCATTTAAGCGCATCAATCAGGATTATATTATGGCCCCTGGCATAAGCAGCCTCTGCCAATCTTTTGGAAGAATATAGTTGAGCATCACGCGTAATAAGGCCTATGGTCATTTATTACAGAATTTGGATGGTTCTAAAGAGCCTTAAAGATACATTGATTGTCAGTAAATAAAATTGAGGCATTCACCAAAGTGTCGGATATTTGGAAGTGTTCAATAAATAATTCTGAATAATAATTAATAGCAAATTAATTTTAGTTCACTACCTTCGGTACAAATGACCAATCAAATTGAAAAATATCAAAGATCTGAATAACAAGAAAGTAATCAATGCCTGGGCAATATTTGACTGGGCGAATTCAGCCTACTCGCTGGTGATTACCACTGCCATTTTTCCGAA
>JAEUUM010000273.1 GCA_016787375.1 Saprospiraceae bacterium | reverse complement strand
TTGGACAAATTCAAAATGGAGACAAGGATTGGTATGGTGACAAAACCTTATCGGTAAATAAAGTCCAAATTACTTATTGGATCGTATGTTCATAAACTTCAATGCAGAATTCGGTGACACAATTTCTAATACTGGTAGATTTGAATTCTGAAATACAAAAATGACATTTTTCACTCAATCCTTGATGAGAGAAGCGAAGATTATTTGCCTCAACTACAACACCTGCTTTTTATCATTTTTTTTGATTTTCGGTTGGAATATTTAGTCTCAATATGCACTTGCTAATGTTTTAAAGATCGTCCACCAGTCAGCGTCTCCCTCATTCTTTCCAAGACGTACGATAATCAAATCTTTTGATGGATTTACATACACAAATTGCCCCAGAATTCCTTCTGCCATAAAGTCTTCATTTGGTGTTGGAAGCCACCATTGATATTGATAGTAGTTAACACTACCACCTGTTGTATCTAATTTGATTGATTCTTGAACCCATTTTTGCGAAACAATTTGTTTTCCGTTCCAGTTGCCTTTGTTTTTATAAAGTCGTCCCAATTTTGCAAAGTCTCTTGCCCTCGCATTTATGCAACAAAAGGTTTTTTCCAATCCTTCCTTTTTCCTGTCAATACTCCAGGATGCGTCATATTCCATACCAAGGGGGGTCCATAGTTTTTCTTGCAGATAAGAAGTAATGGTCTTACCTTTCAATGACCGCTCTAACACCAAGCCCAATAGTTGGGTATTGCCACTTGCATATTCAAACTGTTTTCCCGGTTCTGTTTTTAGCTTCATTTTACCAATTTCTTTCCTGAGATTTAGCCCGTAATAAAATGAAGCTGCATCACCAAAAGGGTTTACATAACTTTCATTAAACTTAATGCCGGATGTCATCTGTAACAGGTGTTTAATGGTTACTCTGCTAAAGCCACTTTTTGTTAATTCAGGAACATAGACAGTGATTGGGTCATCAACCGATTTAATTAATCCTTCATCAATGGCACAGCCAATTAAAATAGATGTAACGGATTTGGCCATAGAAAAGGAGGGTACGATACTCTGTTTGTCATAACCTTCAAAATATTTTTCATACTGAATGGTGTCGCTTTTAATGATTAAAAAAGCAACAGTTTTGTTGTCTGCAAGGTATTTGTCAAATTGAACACCATTCAAATATTTTGGAAATTTACCTGATTGGGTATTTTGAAAATTGAAAACCGAAGTACTGGCAGTTAATGGTCTTGACTTAAATTTTTTGTAGTCATTAATGTCTGCAAAATTGTATATTACAAAACGACCCAATTGACAAGAAGCTAAAAAAATAGAAGAAAAAATAATTAAAAGTATAATTCTGTTTGTTCTGTTTTGCCAACTCATATTTTGCTTTTAAAGTTTAGGGTTTTTAATTTCCCAAAATCGTCTATTTGCATTTATTCAATAAATCCAGAAATGATTCTTAATCCTATTTCCTTTTTACCTCATAATCAAAACTCTTTTGTTTAGCTGCTCTCCACTTGCCAATTCTATTTGCAAAATATATACGCCTTCCTTGATTTTAGAAATGTTTATTTGATCAGATTTTAGCGATTGGAGTATTTCCTGACCATGAATCGAAATTAATCTCAAGGTCTTTATTTGATTCTGTCGATCATTTAAAT
The DNA here is from genome assembly GCA_016787375.1 of Saprospiraceae bacterium. GTDB lineage: Bacteria > Bacteroidota > Bacteroidia > Chitinophagales > Saprospiraceae > JAEUUM01. The sequence continues at coordinate 484 of JAEUUM010000273.1, read as the reverse complement.
CAATATAGATTTCTGTTGAAGCAGGGTTAGGGTATACTTTTACACCATCCTGCTCTTGTTCAGACGAACTACTTAAAATGATTTGAGTCTTGGATTCGCATCCGTCGTAGTCCAACACGGTAACCTTCACTACATTTCCGGTAGTATCAAAGGAAATGTTGTAAGGCTTTACGCCTCCGATCACATTTACCTCAGCGTCAACAAGTTTTATTTGAATGGTGTCCAGCTTACAGCATACATCCGGGTCTCCTGTTGTAGGTTCACCATTCGGATAATACAGGTCTACAATAGATTGAAGGATGTTTGTCCTGTTTTGGGCTTCTGTTGCATCATAACTTAATGATTTTAAATAATGCCATCCTACTCCATAATCTGGATCGGCAGTTGGCCCCTCGGAGTATAGATCAGGATATACCGAAAGTGCGTAATTGATGAATGCGGTGTTATCTTTGGGAATTAGCTTGAAATAATCCTGAAGTCTATG
>JAEUUM010000226.1 GCA_016787375.1 Saprospiraceae bacterium | reverse complement strand
CCACCAGATTCCCTTGCAAGTCTCGGTAGATGGTTCGGCCTTTTGGTCTGTTGGCTGCTCCTTTTACGTGGTACCCCAATTGAGCAAATACAGATCCTTTGTCATCATCGGCTGACTCTATAAATAAAACTGCGTGGGTGTTATATAGTGGATCCCTGCCGTAATTATCCCAGGTTTGAAGAGCTGCAGTCACTCCCCCTTTTAAACCAAAAGCATAGCTCTGGGCATTTGTGTTGCCTGTCAACAACACAAATAAGAAAATCAGCAGCGAAACAGTTATTCTATTCATTTTGAATGATTAGCTTTTGACCTAAAGTGATGTTATCCGATGCAAGTTGATTCAATTCTTTGATTTTAGCAACTGTTATGCCGTATCTTTTGGATATATTATACAAGGTATCACCCTTGTCGACAATATGAAATTTTTGTTCTGCAAGTTTGACTTCTTGTACTTTCAATTTTTCATTTATTGCCGATTCCTGGACTTGTGTGGGTTTGGAAATAACAGGTAACTCAGAATTGGATGCCGGCAACTCCGCATCGGTAATAACAGGTTTGAATAAGGTGCTATCAACGCGTGTTACATTGCTGGTATCTAGCTTTTTTTCCTGTGGTACAACATAAAAGTCGAGCAAATCAGAGGCAACTCCATTTACTTCATTTGAATGTAAAGGCTGCGAAGATTTATTTGTAACAACTTGTGATGAAGATTGTTTTCCTGGCTCCATTTCTCTTTTTGAAACAATCGGTCCCTGAAAATTTGATGATGAGTCTTTGTCAATTGGAGTAAAGGTTTTCAATTGGTCTTTTTTGGGTCTTTTGCCCCTTAAAAATATTTGTTGCCCAACCATGGGTTCACTTGCTGCTGTTAACATATTTCTTTCTCTAAGTTTATCCTCCCTAATGCCATATTGTTGAGAAATTAAAAACATGGTCTCCCCGGTAGTTACGTAATGTATTTTCTTTTTGCCCCAAAAAGATTTTTTCTTCTGTTGTAAATAGACTATGTCATTTTGATTCAATACTTGATTTGGTTTTTGAATGAAATCATTGTATTTCATGATATATGAGATAGGTGTTTCATAAGTTTGAGCAACATCTTCAATCTTTTCACCACCTTTGGCAATAAATGCTTTCACCATATTGATACGAATTGGTTTGGCAACCTCCTTGAATAGTGGGGCTTTAACCGGTTTGGGTTGTGAAGCAACAACAGGCTTTTCAGGGGATGGACTTGACACAGGTGAATCGCTATTTATGCCATCAAACAAATAAAGTTGATAACGTTCTATGACCCCAATTAACTTTTGTGGATAATCATCAGCTGTAGCATAACCTGCCTTTTTTAAACCCTTTGCCCAAGCTTTGTAATCCTTTGGGTTAAGTGTGAAGAGAGATTGATAAGGTCCGTTTGGCCGCCGGATGAATTCAGAATGATCAATGAAAGATTCTTCTGCATTGTTGTATTTTCTAAAGCAACTCTTTTTCTTAAAAAACAAAAGCACTCTTTCATCATCTCTAAGGCCGT
>JAEUUM010000170.1 GCA_016787375.1 Saprospiraceae bacterium | reverse complement strand
TGGTCCCCTGTAATCTGCCAGACAAACCGATTTTTGGTATCAACCTGTTGGCAATACTCCCTGATGCATAGGCTCCACGACCATTTGAGGAATATCCCGTAAACAATTCAGCTTTCAAGCCTGCATCCGAAAAAACAGGTTCAGGTTCCACCAAAATTACACCTCCTAATGAATTTGAGCCATATCTTACTCCTTCAGCCCCTTTAAGAACCGTAATTTTACCGGCTATGAAGGGGTCAATTTCCGGAGCATGCTCCGAACCCCATTGATTACCTTCCTGAGGAATACCATTGTTTAGAATGGTTAAGCGATCACTATGCATTCCATGGATGATGGGTTTGGCAATGGTAGAACCTGTTTGCAGGATGGTGACACCGGGAAGATTTTTAACGGTTTCTGCCAGGTTCACTGATCTGGTATTGTTAAGTTCTATTCCTGCAATGTTCTCTGATGACTGCGAAATTCGGGTTGGTGCCTTTTTTTCAGAAATAACCACTTCCTTGAGGTTTTGATCTTTAGAATGAACAGTAAATGTCATTATCAGATCTTTCTCAACTTTAATTTTCCTGACCACGTGTTCACAACCGATGTGAGAACAGATTATAGTAGTGGTGTCTTTGCAAACACCTGAAATTTTAAAATGCCCATGCTCATCAGTGATTGCTCCCGTGTTCTGGTATGGCATAAATACGGATGCACCCTCAATTGGAGTTTGTGTTCTATCGTCTTGTACAGTACCTGTTATTGTAAACCGACAATCTTGTGAAAACAAACCCAGCGGAAAATAAATAATCACAACCAAAAAAAATAACTTTGTAACCCTAAGCAAAGCTTGAGACATATTTCAAATTTTTCGAGATAATTAAAATGAAATCAAATATGCACAGAGTCAGTAAAGACGGATACCATCAAATCTGTAGTTATTATGTTAAGCAAAACCATCAATGCCCTATCAAATGCATTATGAATAGCTCGGGGGTCCCCTTAAGCTGCAATATTCATTAGTAACTGAATAAAAATTAGTTTGATTGAAATAATATCGTTTATCACAGAGTGATTCGGAAGGAATGTTAATGATTCCCCTGTTTAGACCAACACAGGGAGAATAGGAAAAAAGGCAAATAGGACAAGAATGCAAATCATGCCCGTTGGTTTTATGAAAATGTTTTGCAGCCAGAGGACCTTGATCATTACATAATTTTTCATTGTGATGATCCTCAAAAAAATGTATTGTTTTTGATACATCCGGAAAGGTAAACAAGAAGAGGCACCATAATGCCGAAATTGTCTTGTAATAATTTATTTTACCTTTCATCAGTACAAATCTATATTTAAAACACCAATTTGAACAGTAAAGGCAAGTTTTTTAATAAAATAATAACACAAAATTGCTCGTGCTGATACAGCTTCGTACAGTACCCCAAAAATTAAAGATTAACAAATAATGTTCATTTTAATATTAATTACTCGGATGAATGGCAAAAAATGTTGGTAAAAAGTGCGTATTACAAAAATAGTAAACATATACAAGATTGATTTATGAAGTATTAAACATATTATTTTACTATGACTAAAAATTTAAACTGTCACATTTTCAATAAATCTATAAAATATAACAAGCTGCACCCTCATACATTTGTTGTTGCTTAATACTTTGGGGTAATCACCTCAAATCCAAGCTATACTTTATTAACCATGAAAATAAACACAATGTATCGTATCTGCATTATCATACTTGCATTCACATCTTTAGCTGTTCAAGCACAACAAACAACTCCAACAAAATTTGATTTTACACAAGGAAACAGCTATTCCATTTCAGAATATAATGGAAACTCTTATCCACCGAACTTTTCTTTTGGTATTTCAACTGAACCGGCAGATGGTCCATTCAATATAAACTTGAAAGATGATGCAACCTATTCAAACGCGAACAATCCGGGTCGATGGCGAGATGAAGGTGTTAAGACAATGAGCTATAGAGGTGGTTCGGACGAACTGCAAAGAGGTTGTTTCCATTTTAGAGGAAATGCCACAGGAAGATCCAACATTGCTGTTAAATGGACAGTAAGGGTTATTTCTTCAAATACAAACACTAATTATATAGAATTGCAATGGAAAGATGGAAGCGATGTCGGTGGTGTTTGGAACGATGTAGATAATGACCTTTTTGAGCAAGGAGTAACCACAGATCCAAAATCATATTCTGTTATACTACCTCCGGCAGCCAACAATTTAAGTGATTTGCGAATCAGATGGATTTATTATGAGATCGGAACCGGAAGCCGAGACAGGTTAGCAATAGATGACATTGTAATCAGTACTCAACCACAAGGCCTTCCTGTAGAATTAAGTTATTTCAGAGCACAAACGTCTCAAAACAGTGCCGAATTATCGTGGCAAACACTCTCTGAGGTAAACAGCAAGTCATTTGAGATCGAAAAATCCTTTGATGGTTTAGTTTTTTCAAAAATTGGAGAAGTAAATGCTAAGGGCACCACAAACAAAATCAACGATTACGAATACAGAGATTCGGAAGATTTGAAACCAATACAATATTACAGGCTGAAACAAATAGATTTAGATGCAACTTATCAATATTCAAATGTAGTATCATTAAAAGGAAGCCTGAATGGCAATGTATCAATTTATCCCACCATTGCCAGGGACAATA
>JAEUUM010000162.1 GCA_016787375.1 Saprospiraceae bacterium | reverse complement strand
TCTCCTGAGAGACTTTCCTCTGAGAAAACCATGGATAAAATTCTGCAAATGAAGCTTAGTTTTATTGCTGTGGATGAGGCTCACTGTGTCTCACAATGGGGGCATGATTTTAGACCAACTTATCTGAATATCAAAAATATAAGGCAAATTTTTCCCAAAATACCTCTGTTGGCTGTTACTGCTACCGCAACAAAAGACGTGGTTGATGATATTATTTTTCAACTTGAAATGCGTCAACCGACAATATTCAAGTCAGGATTTTCAAGACCAAATTTGTCATATTCAGTGATCAAAGAAGAAGGAAAACACAATAGACTCATACAATTGTTGCAAAAAGTGCCCGGTACAGCTTTGGTATATGTCCGCAATCGCAAACTCACCAGAGAAATTTCAATTTTTCTGCAGCAAAAGGGATTTTCGGCCGACCATTATCATGCGGGATTACCACCCGAAGAAAGATTCATAAAACAAGAAGATTGGATCAAGAATAAAACAAGAATCATTGTCTGTACGAATGCCTTTGGTATGGGTATTGATAAACCTGATGTTCGTTTAGTAGTGCACCTTGACGTGCCGGAAACACTTGAAGCATACTTTCAAGAGGCAGGTAGGGCAGGGAGGGATGGAAATAAATCATGGGCAGTTCTTTTATACAATGAAAATGATATAAAATCACTCGAAACAAATTTTGAGCTGTCCTATCCGAACGTTGAATTAATAAGGAAAATTTATCACGCGCTTTGCAGTTACTTTCAACTTGCTACCGGAGCAGGGGAGGGAATTGCATTTGATTTTGAAATATTGGATTTTTGTAAAAACTTTAAGCAAGATCCGGTAAGTGTTTTATCTGCTTTAAAGGTACTGGAGCGCTCAGGTCAAATATTCTTGTCAGAAGCCATTTATGATCCTCCCAAAATAATGATAAATGTCGAAAGAAATGACTTATACCAGTTTCAACTTCAAAATCCGGCTTATGAAAAGTTAATAACCGTTGCCTTACGACTGCATCAAAGTATTTTCAGACAAGCCGTCAGGCTCGAAGAACATAAAATATCACAGTTATTGAAACTTGATTCATCAACTTTGCATAAAATGCTACATTACCTCAATCAAATTGGTCTGATTAGTTATTTTCCAAGGAAAAGTACACCGCAAATCATTTTTCTAGGCCCTAGAGTTGAATCGAAGTATCTTTTTATCGACCTTCCTAAGTATAAATTTCTAAAGGATAGGGCAAAAGAGAAATTGGATGGAATAATCCGATATCTAAGTTTTCAGAAATGCCGAAACATACAATTGTTGGAATATTTTGACGAAAAAGCCGTTGATTCATGTGGAATATGCGATGTTTGTGTAGATCAAAAACGAAGATCACATGCAGCAAAGTTGGAAGGTGAATTGTTGAATAAAGTATTGCTTTTGGTTCAATCTGAAGATTTGAGCATCACAAAACTAACTGAAGCTTTCCCCATTAAGTACAAAGATAAAGTTCTGCAAATTGTGCAATACCTCTTAAATGAAAACCAAATAAGAATTTCAGGACATGAAACCATCAAGTACATAAAATGAAGAAACTTATATTTTGTGTAACAAACGATTTGGTAACAGACCAAAGAATGATGCGTATTTGCCGCACGCTCTGTAATGCCGGATTTGAAGTTGAAATCGTTGGTCGAAAAAAGAAGAATTCAAAGCCAACCCTGGAACGTTCTTTTAAGCAAACCAGGTTAAATTGTTTTTTCGAAAAGGGAAAACTATTTTATTTGGAGTTCAATATACGATTGCTCTTTTATTTGTTTTTTAACCGATTTGATATCGCAGGTTCTGTTGATTTGGACACAATTGTTCCGGTCTTTGTCGCGTCCAAATTAAAATCAAAACCTGCGACTTTTGATGCTCACGAATATTTTGAGGAAGTTCCAGAAGTGACCAATCGCAAAATGGTTAAGCT
>JAEUUM010000531.1 GCA_016787375.1 Saprospiraceae bacterium | reverse complement strand
CTTCTACAAATGGTAAATTGAAGCAGGCTTTGTCCGTCCCTGAAAATTTTGAAAACTACCTAACCCTTGATGTAATTGAACCTTCCGGTAAAAAGACAAAAATTGAACTCCCCCATCCTTTGTTTAAACGATTTGAATATGAGGAAGCTGGCAAGTTAATATCCAAGAGCATTCAGCTTAAAGAAGATAAATTTTTTGTTCGCTTGCAACTAAAAGGCAGCAACAAAATTAAGATTTATGAAACCATAAAATCATTTGGCCAAAGGGAATTATTAAGCTTAAAATTATAAGTTATGAAACCATTTTACATTTTTTTGTCAATCCTTTTAATGATATCGTACCACTCATTTGGTCAGACATTTGATGTTGACACAATTTTGATAAACGGTTCATCCGACAAATACATAAATCTGGTGATCATGGGCGATGGTTACACTGAAAATGAGCAAGACAAATTTATCCAAGATGCCAAAAATCTATCAAATCACATTTTTTCGGAATCACCGTGGTCAAACTATATAAATTATTTCAATGTATTTGCAATAAAAGTTGTTTCAACAGAGTCTGGAGCAAAACATCCTAATACAGCTCCTGATTGCAACTCAGCCTCTGTTCCAGTTTCGAATCCAAATACCTATTTCGAATGTAGTTTTGATGCTTATGGTATTCACAGATTGGTAGTACCCGGAAATTACTCGAATGTAATCAAAGTTCTCAGTACCAATTTTTCGAATTATGATCAGGTTCTTATAGTTTCTAACTCGCCTTACTATGGAGGAAGTGGAGGTTCATTCGCTACTTCAACTCTTCACGCAAGCAGCGCAGAAATTTCAGCTCATGAGATCGGTCATTCCTTTGCCTTTTTGGCAGATGAATATTACGCAGGGGATTCGTATGCCAGCGAAAAAGCAAATATGACTAAAGAAACAAATCCAAATTTGGTAAAGTGGAAAAACTGGTTGGGTGAAAATGGAATTAGCATTAACCAACACTGTTGCGGAGGAAACTCTGCTATGTGGTATAAACCAAGCACCAATTGTAAAATGCAGGCACTCAACAATAAATTTTGTAGCGTTTGCCGACAAACGATATTAGAGAGAATTCACTCGCTTGTAAATCCGATAGTAAGTTATATTCCTGTCAATAAACTTCTTGAATTGCCCGATCAGTATATTTCATTCAAACTGAATGAACTTATGAAGCCAATCGAAAATACTCTAAAGATAGATTGGCACTTGGATGGCATTAACTTAAAAAACAATACAGATTCATTAACTCTGGATCAAAATTCTTTATCCAATGGATTACATAATTTGAGCGTGACGGTCTCCGACACAAATCTTTTGCAGCGAGTTGATAACCATTCTTCAATTCATTTTAGTAAAATCGATTGGACAATCAATAAAAAGACCACAGGAACAGTACTTGAATCTACTTCAAATAAAATAGAATTAAGATTTTCTCCAAATCCTGCTTTTGATAACATTAACATATCAGCTGAATTTGAAAATCTTTCTACATTAAAAGTTCAGTTATTTTCTCAAAACGGAACTTTGGTTAAAAACCTCTCAAGTAAAAACTTAGAAGGAAGATACAATGAAAGTTTCAACATTTCCAGCATACCTGCAGGTTTGTACTTTTTGGTATTTACAATTGATGGCTTACCTTATAGTTACAAGCTTATCAAAATTTAAGATATGATTGATATCAATAAGATTTTAAGCTAAATTTCAGGCAAAAACAAAAATTTTTGAATCAATAGAAACAATAAGCAAATAATAACAATCATTATAAAAACTGATTTTCATCATTGGTCAGGTGTCTGGTTATCACGTATTTTTGGACAAAAATTAATAATATGATAAAGGAAGTAAACGGTGATATTTTATTATCAAATGCGAAAGTGATTGCTCATTCTGTAGCGCCCATGGACCACTTTGATGCAGGTCTTGCTCTCAG
>JAEUUM010000061.1 GCA_016787375.1 Saprospiraceae bacterium | reverse complement strand
ATGCCGGATTGAAACGCTCAACATGTCCGACCTGGATTTTCAATCCCTTACTTTTTGCTATTGTGAGTATTTCCAGCGCCTCAGGAACCGTATGGGTTATGGGCTTTTCAATAAAAACATGCTTTCCTTGGCTAAGTGCTTTTAGAGCCACTTGATGATGAAAAATAGTAGGCACAACAATGTCTACAGCTTCACAATGTTCCAATAGCCCATCATAAGTTCTAAAATGCTTTACATCCAGTTCGACAGAAACCTTTTGCGCGTTTTCTTCATCTGCATCATAAAACCCTACCAGCTCAAGCTCAGGAACATTTTTAATGCATTTAATGTGAATTTTACCAAGATGCCCGGCACCAACAACACCAATTTTTATCATATACTATTATAAACAGCAAATCTAAGTATTTAGCTGCCAAAATTCAAAAATCAAATTTCATATTAGTTTTCCCTAAAATACATTAGGATCGCTCCAAATAGTGTAATGAGTGCAATGAGCACAGTTGCCATGTTTATGGAATATTTCATGTGCCTTGTGAAAGTTCGAATTTCATCAGCTTGTTTTGGGTATTTAGGAATGATTTCTGATTCCATCAACGATGAATTAAAAATATGTTTTGCTGAAAATTCCACACGGTTTTGAACCAGCCCTTTATATACCTTAAAAACTTTTACCCTAAAATACACATTCAAAAAAAGCATGGCAACAAATAACCCAATAACTAATGAAATCAAAATTGTGTACATATTTGTCTGTTTGTGATTCAAAAGTAAGCTTAATTTAGAAAATCAGTTACTTTGATAAAACATATAAGGTATTTCGTTTCAAAATCATTTTACTACAGTTATATTTGTGTATTGAGCTTTTTTTAAAAAATTAGCTTGAAATCATCACAACGAATAAAATTTTTATGACCTCAATGCAAAAGATTTTTCTGCTATATTTTAACATTCTGTCCATATCGTGCTATCTAATTGGTCAAACTTGTTGTCCAGAAATAACCAAAAGCTCAATTTCTGCCGGTCCTTGTGTATTGGTTAATGGTGGAAATTGTAATGTGTGCAAAGATGCTGATGTCAAGATGTCCATTGAATCGGGCAACAATCTTCCTAGTGGCGGACAAGTGTCGTGGTATTACAGCACAACCTCCGGTTTCAATCCTGCTCTGGGTCAGGGTACTCTTATCGGCAACATTGCCATTCCGAACACAAGTTGCGACAACGCAAGTAGTGTAAAATTCAATGAAATAATGGTTAAACCATTGAGTAATGATGATGACATGACCTCTCCCACTACCGGTGAATGGATAGAATTAATCGGTCCTCCGGGCACTGATTTGGGATGTTACATCATTTCAGACGGAGATTGGGCAATAACCATTCCTCCGGGTTATTCGATACCTGGTGATGGTCTGTTTGTTATTGGATTTACCGCAACAGCTGGTTCGGAAGTAGATTTAGATGTGGCTGGTTGTGGATGTACAACTGGCAACATCAATAAAGTTCTCACACTGGACAACGCCGGTGAATGGCTGGTAATGTTTGATGGATTTAGCACGATTGATGCTCTTCAATATGGATCACCGTCACTATTCAATACATTTCCATTTGGAGACCTGATTGCGGCGGGTAAAATTCCGGGAGCTGACTTAATAGGTTGTGTTCAAAACTATACCCCGGGATTTCCGAGTTTTACAAATTTTTCGCCAACCACTCCTGCCGGTCAGACGTATTCTCGCAAACCTGACTTTTCAGGTGGTTGGGCAGTAGCATGCGCGACCATTGGAAAGTGTAATTCAGGTGGCAAAATTTTTCCACTTGATTTAAATACCAATTTTTCAGGCTCAGTTTGTAATCAAACCATCTATT
>JAEUUM010000059.1 GCA_016787375.1 Saprospiraceae bacterium | reverse complement strand
CATTTGGTTATCTGTCATCATCAACCTTGTGTTAAATTCAATTGGGTTTATATTTATTTACTTATTGGCACCCAATATTGTTCAAATAAATTTTTTAAACACAAATTTCTTAATGGTTCCTGTTGCTTTTTGGATATCATTGTATTGCTTTGTGGCCGGCTTAAACCTATTGTCCGATTCAGTTTTAAATTCCGTTGAATACTATCAGAAAATGAGTTTTGGGAGATTGGTAAAATCTGTTTTCTTTCTTATTTCAGTATCGGTTTTTAAGGATCTTGGCTGGAAAGGACTTATACTTAGTGTTCTGATTGGCCAAATATGTCAATTAATGTTAAATGTTGATGTTTTGATTAAAAAAGCATCCAAAAAGGTTCCTACTTATATTGAAATTACAAGCATTGCCAGAAAATACTTTGCCTCGCCAAAATATAATATTCCATTGAGTTTGTTGATAGCTACCAGTGATTATATCTTTTATGCTTTGATTCGTCAATTTTGGGGTTTATATTTCTTAGGCAATTTTTCTATGGCGGAGAAAATCGTCAGAATTCCTGTGTCGCTTATTGGTCAACCATTATCAGAAAAATTTTTCAAAACTTCTTCAAATCAAAATAGTTCAGGTGAAATTGATAAACTTCGAGTTAGATTCCTTTCCTATCTTAAAGATGGTTTTTTATTACTTATAATACCCTCGATAATTTGTGCCGTTTTTGGAGAGAAAATTGTAAAAATTCTGTTACCTGAACAGTGGCATAATGTCGGTTGGATTATACGCATAATGAGTCCTTTAATATTTACATACTTTTTAATTGCGAGCATGAGAATCCTTCCGATAGTATTGAATATTCAAAGAAGATATACTTTTTTAGAATCACTTACATTTCTGCTTTTATGCTTTTTGATTACAGCAGCTGGTGTTTTAGGATTTCCTGATTATTTATTGGTAATTTTAAAAATGGCCGGTGAAGTTTTGATCTCTTTGTATATAACTTACTGGCTTTACAATAAAATAGGTATTCAATCAAATTCAAATGCGTGAGTAAAAACAAACCATACAAAAGTTTTAATTACTATTTGAATACGATTTATCTCAAACTGTTGGGTTATAGTCAATACTTTGTTGGTATTTCTGATAAACAATATTTCAAAAATCTGGAATTAGTATTCGATCGAAACAAAATTAATGATCCACAGTCAATTTTCTTATTGCAATACCATACTTTCGAATTCTTCGTCACACCTGACGAACTTGGTAATCACCTGCATTTTGAAGGTGACATCGCATTTTCAAGGAAAGACTCCAACTTTAAGCATTGCAGCTATCTTTTCCATCTTATTTCGGACTGGTATGTTTCAATCATTTTATCAGGGCAGGTTCTTCTGAATCCTTCAATCTTAGTAAGAAACAATTGGATTACTTAATCAAACATGGAACGGAGACCGAAGATGGTTTCTTCTTATTTTATTCAGAAATCATTAATAAATTTCATCTTAAGGGGAAATGGTATGCAGGTATCACACAGGCGGAAATGCTCAGTTTAGCCCTGAGAATTTTTAGTAACGAGTTTGATCAGAATTTAGAAATAATAATTCACAAGCTCGCACATTCCTTGATTCTGACAAAAGAACAGGGTGGTATACGAATCTCAACACCCGAAGGCTATCCTTGGATTGAAGAATATCCTGGTTCTAAACCATCTTATGTGCTAAACGGCTTTATTTTCTGCGTAATCGCTTTATTGGAATATGAACTGATGTTTCCTTCGGAAACCATAAATAAAATCAACGAACAACTTCTGGAATCACTTATTAAATCATTGATTCACTATAAACGTGGCAAATACTTTAAATACAGCAGACTCTATCCAACTTTATCCAATATTGAATATCAAGGAGTGTATGTATGCCAGTTCAAGCATTTGTATCTTCTTACAGGAAATGAAGCTTTCAGACAACTTTTTGAAGAAACCAATCAAAACATGAACTGGCAGGCATTTTTTAATTTCTATGAGATATCCAGGCCAATTATTGAGCTATCCATAGAACCCTGAAACCAACAAAAGGTGAAGGCTCTTTCAGACCCATGTAAGCGTCTTTTCCAGTTACATTCAGGAACTCCTCTGTGTCATTCCAACTGCCACCTTTTGTCCTTCCTTCTAAATTTAGCCATTCAGCTACATTCCCACTCATGTTGTAAAGTCCAAAGCCATTAGGTTTAAAACTGTTGACAGGCATTGGTGCAGGGATTTTGTTGGTGCTTTTGTAGTTACAAACGAAATTTTGTTCTTTGTCCCTCATAGCCATACCTGAAGAAAATGCATAAAGATCATTTCCACCTCTTGAAGCATATACCCATTCTCTTTCAGATGGTAAACGAAATGTGCCTTTAAGTTCCGGATGAATAGCATTGAGGTATTTACAATACATATCTGCAGCTTGCATGCTGATACCTACAACCGGAAAATCATCGTACTTTTTCGACTTCAAATAATTTTTAGGTAAAAGTTTGAGTTGTTCTTTTGACAAGTTGGGAGTTGCTTGTGTAAGTTTTTCTGGTGAATCATTCTTCTTCAACCATTCGAGAAATTTTTGGTACTCTTTGTTCGAAATTTCGGTTTTGCTGATTGAAAATGAAGACATTGAAAAATTATGTTTGCTCATCACCAAATTACCGGCAGGCAGGACAGCAAAGCTCTCTAATGGTGGTGTTTGACTAAACGCAGTAGTCAAAACAAAAAGCATTACGGAGGTCAGGATCGTTATTCTAAACATATAAGTTATAATTTTTTGTAATACGTTACAAATAGCGTTCCAAGTTTCTGTTGAATAACGTCCTTTAAAAAAATTAATACCTTATGAATATAAATACATAGACCTTTCGCTCATCAGCTCTCTAAAATATGGATCTTTTAAGTCTTTAATAAAGTATATCATTTCTCCTGTCGATTTCATTTCAGGGCCCAGTGTTTTGTCAACTCCCGGAAATTTATCAAATGAAAAAACAGGAACTTTTATTGCGTATCCATCCAGTTGAGGTTTGATATCAAAATCTTTAAGTTTTTTAGTCCCCATCATTACTTGTGTGGCAATGGTAAGGAAAGGAACTTTGTATGCTTTTGCAATGAATGGTGTTGTTCTTGATGCTCTTGGGTTGGCCTCTATTACATATACTTTTCCGTCTTTTATTGCAAACTGAATATTTATCAATCCTTTGATATTCAGGGCGAAAGCCAGTTTTCTGGCATAGTGGGCCATCATTTCGACTTCATCTTGCGTCAAGCTAAAAGTTGGCAATACGGCTGAACTGTCACCACTGTGAATACCTGCGGGCTCAATGTGTTCCATGATGCCCATAATATGTACATCTTCTCCATCACAAATTGCATCAATTTCTGCTTCCTTTGCTCGATCCAGAAAATGATCAATCAGTACTTTGTGATCCGGCAAATGCTTAAAAA
>JAEUUM010000038.1 GCA_016787375.1 Saprospiraceae bacterium | reverse complement strand
TACAGCTTTGTTGGTTAATTCACAACAATATACTGAATACTTAAAAAGACAGAATGCTTTTATTCCTGGTGTAAAACCAGGATCTCACACTACAGATTTCATTGATAACATAACAAGTAGAATTACCTTACCAGGTGCGATATTCCTTGGCCTGATAGCAATTTTTCCGGCTATTGCGGGTAATATTTTTGGTATCAACAGATCTTTTGCAGTGTTCTTTGGTGGGACTTCTCTATTGATCCTTGTTGGAGTAGCTTTGGATACACTTCAAATGATTGAGAGTTATCTGCTAATGAGGAAATATGATGGTTTGGTGGAATCTGGTAAAATACAAGGAAGAAGTAGCAAAGGTATTAATATAGGTGCTGGGTATTAATTCAAATCCAATATTAATATAAATGATCTTTTACAAAACTGACGAGGAAATTGAGTTGATTCGTCAAAGTAATTTGATTCTTTGTGGTGCATTAGCTGCTGTTGCAAGTGAATTGAAACCAGGTATCACAGGGTTGAAAATAGATCAAATAGCAGAAACCTACATTAGGGATCAGAAAGCTGAACCCGGCTTTAAAGGTTATAGAGGTTTTCCTGGTACATTGTGCATATCCGTTAACAATCAAGTAGTTCATGGTATACCAACAGATGTTGCTTTCAAAGAAGGTGATTTGGTATCGATAGATTGTGGTGTTCGCAAGAATGGTTATTATGGAGATTCTGCATACACTTTTGGTTTAGGGCCTCTTTCTGATGAACATAAACGTTTGCTAGAAGTTACCATAACCAGTTTGTATTTAGGAATTGAAAAAGCAGTACCTGGAAACAGAATTGGGGATATCGGTTTTGCTATACAAGATTATGTTGAAAAGAATAATTTTTCTGTCCTAAGAGACCTTGTAGGGCACGGTGTAGGGCGAAGTTTGCATGAACCACCTGAAGTTCCAAATTTTGGACGTCCAGGTAAAGGTATAGTTTTGAAAGAAGGTTTGGTTATTGCAATTGAGCCAATGATTAACCTGGGGAAAAAAGAAGTTCGTCAAGCAAGTGATGGTTGGACAATAATTACCAAAGACCTATTAGCTTCTGCCCACTTTGAACATACCGTTGCAGTACGGAAAAATGGAGTGGATATTTTGTCAGATCATACTATTATTGAGGCAGAAATAAAAAAGAATAAAAATATTGAGCATTTATCAATAAATATTCCGATATTTGCACCTCGAAATTAGCAGAATGGCAAAAAAGGATCTTATTCAACAGGATGGTATAATAGAAGAGTCGTTATCAAACGCGATGTTTAGGGTTAGATTAGAAAATAATCACCTAATTTTAGCTACCATATCTGGAAAAATGAGGATGAATTATATACGTATTCTTCCTGGAGATAAAGTGGCGATTGAAATGTCACCTTATGATTTAACAAGAGGAAGAATAATATATAGATACAAATAAAAGTAATTGAATTAAATTTACTGAATATGAAAGTACGTGCTTCAATAAAAAAGAGAACAGTTGACTGTAAAATTGTCAGAAGAAACGGCAAGTTATACATTATCAACAAAAAGAATCCTAAGTTTAAACAACGTCAAGGATAATAAAATAACAATACAAACAAAGTTATATTATGGCGAGAATTGCTGGTATAGATTTGCCTAAAAATAAAAGAGGTGTTATTGGACTAACATACATTTATGGTATAGGTCCTAATGTTTCTAAAGCTATTTTGGCTCAAGCTCAGGTTGACGAGAATACCAAAGTATCTGAATGGAACGACGATCAAATAAAGAAGATTACAGGTATCATTCAAGAACAGTATAAAGTTGAGGGTGAGCTTCGTTCAGAAGTTCAGTTGAGCATAAAGCGTTTGATGGATATTGCTTGTTATCGCGGTTTGAGACACCGTAAAGGTTTACCTGTTCGTGGGCAAAATACGCAAACCAACGCACGTACACGTAAAGGAAAACGTAAGACCGTTGCAAACAAGAAAAAAGCTACTAAATAATAATTAAGATCTAAAAGTATATACTGATTATGGCCAAAGCAGTCAAAAAAGTTAAAAAGCGTAAAGTTAAAATCGATTCAGATGGGTTGGTTTTTGTTAAAGCTTCTTTCAACAATTTAATCGTTTCTTTGTGTAACAGACAAGGTCAAGTTATTTCTTGGTCATCTGCTGGTAAAGTTGGATTTAGAGGTTCTAAGAAAAATACTCCTTTCGCTGCTCAAAAAGCAGCAGGAGAAGCATCAGTAACCGCATACGAAGCTGGTATGCGTACTGCAAATGTATATGTTAAAGGGCCAGGTGCCGGTAGAGAAGCTGCAATACGAGCAGTTGATCAAGCTGGTATTAAGGTTCTAAGAATATTTGACCTTACGCCTGTACCCCATAATGGATGCAGACCACCAAAGAGAAGAAGAGTATAATTATCGATAATCGTTTATATAATGGCAAGATACACAGGACCTAAAACTAAGAAATCCAGATCTTTCGGAGAATCACTTTTCGGATACGATAAAGCATTTGAAAAGAAAAAATATCCACCGGGATTACATGGACTTAAGCGTAAAAAGAAGCAGAAATCTGACTACTCAAGTCAGTTAACTGAAAAGCAAAAGGCTAAATATACTTATGGCCTTCTTGAAAAGCAGTTCAGAAACCTATTCGTTAAAGCAGCTGCTAAATCTGGTGTAACAGGTGAGATCCTATTACAGTTTTTAGAAGCCAGACTTGATAACGTTGTATATAGACTTGGAATTTCTCCTTCAAGAGCTGGTGCAAGACAGTTGGTTACTCACAAGCATATTCTTGTTAACGGTAAACTGTCTAATATCCCTTCAATGCTACTTCACCCTGGTGATGTAGTATCTGTGAGAGGTAAGTCTCAGGGACTTGAAATAATTCTAAACAATGTAAAATCAAAGACAGAAGTTAGAAAGTACTCTTGGCTTGAGTGGAATCCCGATAAAATGTCTGGAACTTTTATTCAGGCTCCCGCTAGGGATCAAATCCCAGAAAAAATCAACGAACAATTAATTGTGGAGTTGTATTCTAAATAAATCTTACTTCTTCTGCCTGAACATTCAACGTTCAGGCAGAAGATTTTATATGAAACGTTAAATTTTATTTTTAAATCCCCCTCAAACAGAATTCTTTTATGAGTATTCTAAATTTTCAAAAGCCTGAGAAAATCTTGTTACAAAAAGCAACCGATTTCGAAGGTGTTTTTGAGTTTAAGCCTTTAGAGCCGGGCTTTGGTCAAACTGTTGGTAATTCGTTAAGAAGAGTATTGCTGTCTTCTCTTGAAGGTGTTGCAATATCAGCAATCAGGATTGCCGGTGTTGATCATGAATTTTCTACCATTAAAGGTGTAGTAGAAGATGCAATCGAAATAATCCTCAACTTGAAGCAAATTAACCTCAAGCAGGTATTGAAAGACGAAGAGATTTCTTCAGAAAAAATTTATGTAACTCTTAGTGGTAGAACTGAATTTCGTGCCGGGGATTTGGAGGAGTTCACAAATGTTTTCAAAGTGATGAATCCTGATTTGCTTATTTGCAGAATGGAGCCTTCTGTAACCTTAGAAATGGAGTTTACTATTTCTAAAGGACGTGGTTATGTTCCTTCTGACGAAAATTTACCGAAAGATGCAAGTATTGGTGTAATGCCCATTGATGCAATTTACACACCAATAAAAAATGTTTCATACAAAGTATCAAATACAAGGGTTGGTCAAAGAACCGATTATGAGAAATTGACTATTGAAATTACCACTGATGGTACCATTCACCCTGAAGATGCAATTAAAGAGGCTTCAAGAATCATGATTCAGCATTTAATGTTGATAACTGATGAGAATATTACTTTTGATGATGCTACTAGCAGGGAAGACAACATAGTCGATGAACACATTTTGCACATGAGGAAATTACTTAAAACCTCATTAGAAGATCTTGATTTATCAGTAAGAGCATACAATTGTTTGAAAGCTGCTAAAATTAATACTTTGGGTGAAATGGTTCGTTTTGATATGAATGAGCTGTTAAAATTCAGAAATTTTGGGAAGAAATCACTTGTTGAAATTGAAGAACTTTTGCAAGAAAAGGGCTTAACTTTCGGTATGGATCTTTCTAAATACAGATTAGACGAAGAATAATTTACTAACATTTTGCAATAACTGTCATGAGAGTATTCTCCGGTGTTGCGAAGATAAAACATTAAGTCATGAGACACGGTAATAAGGTTAACCACCTTGGTAGAAAAAATGGACACAGAGCGGCGTTATTAAAAAACTTATCAAGCTCTCTTATTCTTGCGAAAAGAATAAATACTACACTGGCTAAAGCAAAGGTTTTGAGAACCCATCTGGAACCATTGGTAACAAAGGC
>JAEUUM010000514.1 GCA_016787375.1 Saprospiraceae bacterium | reverse complement strand
CCAAATCTGCACTGGTGCCGCCATTTTCAGCGCTACAGACCAATCCTACAAAAAGTTTCCCCCTGGCAAATTCCAGGGCAAAAGGACGGTGGGTTCCGTTGGGACATCCTGGTGAAGGTACGGCCCATGAAGTAACTCTGGAACCCACGTTAGCCAATGTTGGAGCCTGAGGATTAGCAGGATCTACCAAATCAATTCTGTACACGGTCTTGTTGTAGAGATTCATCACAAACAGATACCTTCCATCATCTGAAATATCAACGTCCCCAAGAGACAACTTTCCAACCTGAGCAAACGCAGGTGCATCATAACTGGGCTGGTCCAATCCATTCCCTAAATTTCTTTCTGTATTGGTGCCTATGACTGGACTAAATGGCACATTGGGACCCATGGGGCCTGGGCCTGTATATGCACCTGTTCCTCGTGTTGCAATGCCGATAGCATCCAGATCCAGCCAATTGGTCACGACATTGGTAGCTGGGTCAATCATATAAATGCCCCCACTACCCAACGGACCAAGGCCAACATGCCTCTTTAAAAAGGCACCAGTAAAGAGCTTATTCGCTTGCCTGCTGAATGCCACACCCCAGGTTGATCCGATTTGACCGACTGTTGCAACATTGGTTATACCGCCGGTTGCATCAAAATTTACACCCCTAAAAGCATTGGATGCAGCCACCGAAGGATTTGAGGGATTTCCATTATAATATACAGGGGTGAAAACTTTTGGATTATCAGAGGCCTGAAAATAATCCTCAGGAGCATTGACAGCAAAGTTAATATTGCTGCTGTTGCCATTGGCAAACTGCACAGAAGAGCCATAAGAGGCTCCACCACCCGATGTGAAGTCTATCAAATTATTCAAACTACAACCCCCTGAAGCGGGAATCACAAATTCAATTCTTACCGACCCGGACCCACACCCCGTTAAGGAATAGTTGGGAGCAGTTATTCCTGATGTAGTTGTAGTGCCGCACAATGCATTAGACGAATTGTATGCATTTACAACTACCCCTGTCAGGAAAGGTTCGGTAGATTCCTTAATACCATTAGCATTATAATCTCTGAATACACTGCCGGATATTTGTGCTGATATTGTTCCTTGCACTCCCAAAAGAAGTAAAACCATAAAAACTATGTTTCCAAGTGATTTTATGGAAATAATACGCATCACAATCACATTCTTATGAAAAGCACTTCCGAAGTCCCCAGGGTAAAATCTAAACATAAATATTTATTTATCTATTTTAAAACATTATAAATATGTATAAAACTTTATTAAAATATAGTGTATAAATTAACTTACAAAATATATGCCAAAACTAATTATTTGTTGCAACACAAGAAATACTTTCAAAAATAATTAAAACAAAACTCTGACGCAGAAAAACATAATTAATTCCTCTATCTGTAAAATAATATTTGGATAGTTACAATTTTAAATATGTTTTAATTCTACATTTAATATCAATACAATAAAAAAGGCAACCGAGAATTTCGGTTGCCTTTTCAATAATATTATCGTTCTGACTCAAATTTTAAATGCACGCTTCACAACATCAACACAGTTCAGCTTTTCCCATGGGAATAATTCTACGTTCACGGTAAGCTCATTTTTCTTTCCCTTGTTAAAGGTCTTCTCAATTTTTTTAGATTCTCTGCCCATATGCCCATATGCAGCGGTTTCAGAATAGATGGGCGTTCTTAGCTTAAATCTATTTTCAATATAAAAAGGTCGCAGATTAAATTCGGGTATTTTGCTGATGACAGCCGCTATTTGCCCGTCATTCATATAAACCTTGGCAGTACCATATGTATTTACAAACAAACCTACCGGATCAGCTTCTCCGATTGCATAGGCTACCTGAACCAATACTTCATCACATAAACCGGCAGCTACTAAATTTTTTGCAATGTGTCGGGTCGCATAAGCAGCACTTCTGTCCACTTTACTTGGATCTTTGCCGGAAAATGCTCCACCACCATGAGCGCCCTTGCCACCATACGTATCAACAATGATTTTTCTTCCTGTCAACCCTGTATCACCATGCGGACCGCCAATTACAAATTTACCGGTAGGATTTACGTGGTATTTTATGGCGTCATTAAAAAGTGACTGAATCGTTTCAGGAAGTTTTGCCATGACCCTTGGAACCAAAATGGTCTTAACATCATGTTCGATCAACTTTAGCATCGCCTCTTCTTCGTCAAAATCATCATGTTGCGTAGACAATACTATCGCATCAATTCTTACAGGCTTATTGTCATCACTATATTCTATTGTAACCTGAGATTTTGCATCCGGTCTGAGGTAAGTCATTATTTTTCCTTCTTTCCTGATCGCAGCAAGTTCAATCAATAAACTATGTGCAAGATCCAATGCCAAAGGCATGTAATTTTCTGTTTCATTGGTGGCATAACCAAACATCATACCCTGATCACCTGCTCCCTGATCTTCTGGATTTTTCCTTTCAACTCCTTGATTGATATCAGGTGATTGCTCATGAATAGCTGAGAGTATGCCGCATGAATTTGCCTCAAACATGTATGCTGACTTAGTATAACCGATCTTCCTGATTACCTCCCTTGCAATTTCCTGCACATCGAGATAAGCATTCGATTTTACTTCACCGGCAAGTATTACCTGACCGGTAGTTACGAGGGTTTCACAAGCGACTTTTGAAGTAGGATCATAAGCTAAAAAATGATCGATAAGTGCATCTGAAATTTGATCAGCAACTTTATCCGGATGACCTTCAGAAACTGATTCAGATGTGAATAAGTACGGCATTATATTTGGATTTTATATTGTTTGTAAATCAATAAGGACACAAAAGTAAGCTTAATAATAAACTAACCAAAATTAATTTTGATTACAATTTTTTGAATTCAATATTAAAGAGTATCGGAAAACTAAAAAACTTAGGTAAAAAAGGTCCTATTTTACATTACATTCCATCACTCGCCTGCCTTCCAGAAATCCTTCGAGATAGTCACCTGCTGTAACCTTTGCTACACCGGCCGGAGTGCCAGTGTAAATCAAATCACCCGTTTGTAGAGTGAAATATTTTGAAATATGGCTGATGAGTTGTTCAAATGGGAACAACAACAGTGAAGTATTGCCATCTTGGACACATTCGCCATTTTTATGCAACTGAAAACCAATATTCTTGAAATCAAAATCTGAGGCTTCCGACCACTCTCCAATGACTGCCGCTCCATCAAAAGCTTTGGCAATTTCCCATGGGTGCCCTTTTTTCTTGAGCTCATCCTGAAGGTCGCGAGCTGTAAAATCAATACCAACTGTTATTTGGCTGATGTATTTTGATGCAAATTTCGGGTCAATTGCTTTTCCGTTCTTTCCGATTTTTAAAACAATTTCACCTTCGTAGTGGATATTATTGCTAAAATCAGGAATATAGAAATCACGATCTTTATGCAAGATTGCAGTAGATGGTTTCATGAAAATAATTGGAGAATCAGGAACTTCGTTTTGAAGTTCAAGTGCATGTGCCGCATAATTCCTGCCGATACAAAATATTTTCATAAAAGATGTTTGTTTCTAATTTTTGAGATTCATTAAACCAGATAATTCCCGTACTTCTTTGAGCGTCTTTTGCGCCTCCTTGCGTATTTCAGCAGATGAATCCTGTATAAGTTGTTTATATTTTTTCTTGTCAGCAAGTATCTCTTTGTATCTTTCACCAAATGGTTGCAAAAAATTGATCAATGTTTCACTGACAGTTTCTTTTAATAAACTATACTTCAACTGCCCGGCTTTGAAGTCATTGTTAAGAGATTCAAGACCAGCAGTGTTGCCGCATGCCTTCAAAAGGGTAAATAGATTTTCGACCCCGGCACTCATCTTCCCCTCAGTGGTTTCACCAGTATCTGTAACTGCAGATTTAATTTGTTTTCTTATAAAAGCTTCATCACCAAATACATTGATAAAATGCTTTTCTCCCAAACTCTTGCTCATTTTTTTGGATGGATCGGCAGGAGATAATAATTTGGGTATTTCTGTGAACAAAGGTTTAGGGGCTTTAAAATATTCTGTTCCAAATTGATAATTAAATCGCTCAGCTATATTTCTCGCTAGTTCAAGGTGTTGTTCCTGATCTTTTCCAACAGGCACAAAATCAGCATGGTAAATCAATATATCTGCAGCCTGCAAAACAGGATAAATAAAAAGACCGGATGAAGCTAGCACATCTTTATCCTGATTTTTCAGTTGATCCATTTTATCCTTGAATTGTGTCATTCTGGACAATTCACCGAAACTACAAAAGCAACTCAATACCCAACACAATTCAGTGTGCTCCGGAACGAGCGATTGAATAAACATCTTTTCCGGCTTGATTTCACACGCGAGCAATTGAAAAGCCATTTTCCATGTATTTTCTCTTAAATCGGTGGCCTTGTAAGGCATGGTCATGGAGTGATAATCAACCACTCCATAAAAACAGTCATACTTGTCCTGAAGGTTCTTCCAGTTTTGTATGGCACCAAAATAGTTGCCCAAATGAATGTCACCGGTAGGCTGAATGGCTGAAAGTATTCTTTGCATGATAATTAATTAAGACAAGGCTGCTATTGCTGAAATTTCAATGTTCACAAATCTTGGCAAATTTGCCACCTCCACCAATTCTCTGGCAGGTGGTAGTTCACCGGTAAAATATTGAGCATATACAACATTAATTCTGCTGAACATATTCATATCCTTTACAAATACGCTGCATTTTAAAACTTGTTCATAACCAATACCTGCTTCTTTTAAAATTGCACCTAAATTTTTCAAAACCTGATGGGTCTCAGATTCAATGTCTGAAATCACAAGTTCTCCGGTTGAAGGTTCTATGGCAATTTGGCCGGACACATAAAGAACAGAATTAAAGGAGATTGCCTGAGAATATGGCCCAATTGGTGCAGGAGCATGATTTGTAAGTATTACTTTCTTCATTATTATTAAATTTAAGTTTAAGCCTACTTGTTAACAACGGCAAATTTGGAATCTTTTGGACAATATCCCAACATAATCTAGATAAATATTGGTAAAACACTAAGAACAAATTTATTGATACCTTTTTATGGAAGATTTCAAAAAATAAAAAAGCCTGCGCTTCAATGAGGG
>JAEUUM010000498.1 GCA_016787375.1 Saprospiraceae bacterium | reverse complement strand
TGGAATATGATTTGTCACTGAATCCTAAAGTAGTTCTTACAGCCTCAAAAGATGTGGTATTTAAGCCTTCAGCACAGTCATAATTTACATTAAAATTACAAGGGGGGGCCATATAATGTATAACAGGTCCTGTTATATTTTCGCAATAGAAAGTATGAGTACAATCACATGATGGACAATAATGTTCGAAAATGATGGGAATAATAGATTGGCCTGGATTTGCTTGACAGTTAGCCTTGAAAGCAAGATTAATGGTGTAAATCCCATTCAAGAAATTTATTGAACTGGCGTTGAATGTCAGTTTTAAAGTGTCACCATTTTGAGTATTACTCACCATTGGAAAAACCTCCGATAACCTCTTTAAACTTATTTCATTTATTACCGGAACTATGCCTTTTGGTAATATAACTGAAACTATTAGTTTTTCATCTCCGCTACATTGTTTTTCAAAGTTGAATACATTTCTAATTTCTTCATGCTTAACATAAAAAGCTGGTCCATCAGTAAATGCATCTGGATCTGAACAATTTTCATATGAATCTAAAATGTTAAGTGGGATAAAATATGCATCAGATTTGTAGGAGATTCTGTCATTACAAAAATTCGAATAATCGAGTTTTGCAATAAAGGCAGTAGTTATGTTATTTATACATGCTCCTTTAACCGGAATAATGGAATTGTTTAAGCAAACAACATCATACTGAACAGTTACTTCAAATGATTGATTTCTTGGAAGATCATCAAAAAATCCGTCACCATCCAGATCTGCCAGTCCTCCTGGACCATCAGGGTCAGAGTTAAATAGTGGATTATTATTAAGGTCAAATGAAGAACTCAATTGATT
The DNA here is from genome assembly GCA_016787375.1 of Saprospiraceae bacterium. GTDB lineage: Bacteria > Bacteroidota > Bacteroidia > Chitinophagales > Saprospiraceae > JAEUUM01. The sequence goes on along the minus strand of JAEUUM010000498.1, from coordinate 3,866 downwards.
GGTTGGAATGTTTTTCCCCGAAATTTTCAAGGAAGTTATTTTAAATCCACCATCAGAAAGTGTGAAACCATTTCCAAGTCCAATCCCCGTGGTGATGTTAAACATGTTCGCTGTTCCCGGGTCAACTTCAATACCTGTATTTTTAAAAGTTACGGTTGAAACACCGGATTTGCAATAACCTGCATTTTCATCATTGACAGACCCTCCTTTATTAAACTCCACAAATGGGGACCCTTGAGGAACTTGAATTTCATCATTTGTACTGGCTACAGAGCACAATTTGTTGTAACAGCCCCATTCTGCAGAATGTTGACTCATTCTACTTTTGACACATCCAACTATAGTTCCTGTTTCTACAATTGTTACCAATTCGTCAGGATCAAGAAGGTTGTTATTGTTGCCCTGACCTCCCTGTCCTTTCATATTTGCGATAAAATACGATCCTGGAACATTTACAGTTATTAAAGTATCGTTTGAAACAGTTACAGTTTTAGTAATGGGAATGTTCTGGTTGTTGACTTTTACAGACTTAATGTAAATGCCGGAGCCTTGTAAATTGGTGTATACAAGATTTTTTAAATATCCATTCAATCCTCCATTTGTAATCTGAATCGTCCTCTGAAAATCTTGTCCGACATTATGTTTGCTGTTTTTGTTTAAAATATCTATAAGTAAAAAGGGTAATTTTAATGCATCCCTGTATTCGGCTGAGAGATCAGTTTCTGAAAGATTTACATTGTTTTCACTGAGATAGTCGAATTTCCATTTATCCTTAACAATAAGTTTATCGTTTAAACCCAAGGTGTCAAGGTAATCGCAATCTGCTGCTATTGAGTAAGATATTTGAGCTTCTTGAATGCCATTTTTTGCTAAATCAGGAATCAAAAACTTAGGATTATAGGGATTGGTGATATTTGCAGTCACACCCGGAGTAGATTTATCACTATTGAATGATAATATTCTAATTCCTTTAAAAAGCTTGACATCGGCATTTATTCCTTTTACCAAATCAATTCCACCTGCATTCAAACTTACTTTAATTGTGACTTCATATGGGTCTCCACAAATAGATAAATTCTGAGGAGAGGAAGAGGCATCTTTGAATGAAATACTCAGGTTATTTTGAGCAATGGTCAATTTTGAAAGTAAAACAAAACTGCATAGGACGAGAAACCTGATGTAAGAAAATCTTTTCATACTTATCTAATTGTTATATGTAATCATTTAAAAAAGTGTTTTTTAATCAATTACAATCTCCCCAAACAATCAATAGTAGATTTTTTGAAAAGTCTTATAACTGAATAATTTTTTAAAGGATCTTAAACTTAGACTTGTATATTCTTACAATTTAAGGGTTTATTATGGTTAGAAACAAATTATAAGTAGGGTTTGATCTAAATCTTTAGAAAATGAACTAAAAGTGGTATCATAAATTGTGACAGGGTAAATATTAGAATTGAGTAAAAGCTTGGTTCAAAAATTCACTGAAATTACCCATTTTTTAATATAGCATAATTGTCATTACCTTTGCAAGAAAAAATAGATGCTAAATTCACTTTCACCAATAGATGGCAGATACCATGGTTCCACACAAGTACTTAGAAAATACTTTTCAGAGTTTGCTTTAATCTACTTTAGAGTCTTTGTAGAAGTTAAATATCTTGAGCTATTGTTATCTGAAGGCATATTAAATTTTGAGGGTGAGAGACAAAGTTTAATAAAAATATTAAATGATATTGTTTCTAACTTTAGTGAGTCAGATGGACAACAGATCAAGCAAATAGAGTCAGTCACTAATCATGACGTTAAAGCAGTTGAATATTTTATTCGACAGAGATTAAAAGAAGGTGGGTTTAATGATGTATTACCATTTGTACATTTCGGTTTGACTTCCCAAGATATCAATAACACGGCCTTTCCATTAATGGTAAAGGAAGCAATGGAGAAAATTGTATTACCTGCTTTAAAAAATATTATGTCTAAATTATATGAAATAGCAGAAGATACAATGGGAATTCCAATGTTGGCTAGAACCCATGGTCAGGCGGCAAGCCCTACAACTGTTGGCAAAGAGATATTTGTTTTTGTAAATAGACTTCACCATCAGATTCAACTGCTGAATTCCATTCCGCATTCTGCAAAATTTGGAGGCGCAACAGGAAATTTTAATGCACATACCATAGCATATCCGGAAATCGATTGGGAAACATTTGGTAATAAATTTGTTGAAAATATTCTTGGGCTAAAAAGAAATCAGGTTACAACTCAAATTGAACCTTATGATGATTTTGCAGCCCTCTGTCAGGGTTTGACAAGAATCAATACCATTTTAATTGACTTTTGCAGAGATATATGGACTTATGTGTCACTGGACTATTTTAAACAAAAAGTAAAAGAAGGAGAAGTTGGATCATCTGCAATGCCACATAAAGTAAACCCTATCGATTTTGAAAATGCAGAGGGAAATTTAGGAATTGCAAACGCACTGCTTAATCACTTCGCAGAAACGTTACCAATCTCAAGACTTCAACGAGATTTACCAGATAGCACAGTTCTTAGGAATGTTGGTGTTCCTTTTGGTCATATGCTGATAGCCTTTAAATCTTTAGAAAAAGGGCTCGGTAAACTGACTATAAACCAAGAAAAAATTGAAAAAGATCTCATTCAAAATTGGGCCGTAGTAGCTGAGGCCATTCAAACAGTTTTGAGAAGAGAAGGGATTGAAGACGCTTACGAGAGATTGAAAGATTTGACTCGAGGTGCAGATGGTATAAATCAACAATCAATTAATTCATTTATAGATTCTCTGGAGGTTTCTGATGAAGTGAAATCAACACTTAGATCAATAACACCTATGAATTATACAGGAAATGCATCAACTCAGGTACGAAAACTCTCCGAATGGTGACATTATTTTGACTTCAGGTTGGTCAGAGGATTCTACCCTACCAACTATTTGTGCATCAATTCTGAAATCTGTTGATATCTTGATTATACTCTTTGCAATCTCTTCTGATGGGACATACAATTCCATCCTGTGACCCATATTAAAAACTTGGTACATTTCCTGCCAAGAAGCCTTACTCTCTGATTGAATAAGTTTAAACAAAGGAGGAACTGTAAACAAGTTGTCCTTAACTACCCTAACATTTCCCAAAAATTTAATAACTTTTGTTTGTCCTCCACCCGAACAATGTATGATACCATTGATTTTATTCCTATGTTCAACAAAAATTTCTTTTAAAACGGGCATATAGGTCCTCGTTGGCGATAATACCAATTTTCCAATCGGAATATTTTTTCCATCAATTTCAATAATGTCGTCAACAGATTTACTCCCGGTAAAGGTGACATGATCCGATAAACCGGGATCAAATATTTCAGGGTATTTTTCTGCATATTTTTTACTAAAAACATCGTGTCTTGCAGAAGTTAAACCATTGCTTCCCATCCCACTGTTATATTGTGATTCATAGCTTGATTGACCAAACGAAGCTAAACCAACTATATAGTCACCTTGTTTTATATCATTGATAATTAGTTCATTGCGTTTCATTCTGGCAAATGTGGTAAAACCAACATCAACGGTTCTTACAATATCGCCAACATCCGCAGTTTCACCACCGGCCAAAGTGATATTTATATCGAATTTTGACAATTTTTGGAGAAAATCTGAAGTACCATTTATTAATTTGCTCAACACCTCGGCAGGTATGAGCCTTTTATTTCGACCAATCGTGCTGGATAAAACAATATTATCCAAACACCCGATACAAGCCATGTCATCCAAATTCATAACAATTGCATCAATCACTACATCCTCCCAAACACTGAGGTCGCCGGTTTCCTTCCAATATAAATAAGCA
>JAEUUM010000470.1 GCA_016787375.1 Saprospiraceae bacterium | reverse complement strand
AATTTCATTTGTCAAAGTTTATATTTTTTTTTCTTTGACACACTTTATTGAGCATACTCTATTTTACCTTTGAAAGTTTCCAGGGCGAATTATTATTTCTAAATCAGACCAATTAAGAGACAAACTGGTAAAATGTTTTGTCATTTAGCCTATCTGGAAATTAATGTTTTTTTGAAGCTTTCGAATTTTTTCTTTATTTCAAGCCTTGCTTTTCCATCATCTTTAATCCATAATTTCGTATTGAAGTTATTAATTCGATCATCTCTTTTCCTTGATCTGTCAAACTATATTCAGTTTTTGGAGGTACAACTGCATACACCATTCTTTTGATGTAACCGTCCTCCTCTAACTGACGAAGCTGTGTTGTTAACATTTTATCGGAAATATGGGGAATGTCTTTTCGTAATTCTCCATACCTCATGGTTTGGTCTTTTAGTCTCCATAAAATTGGTGCTTTCCAGGTTCCGCCTATTTGTTCCATGACCAATTGTACCGGATTGTAATAAATTTTTCCGTTGTATTCAAAATCTGGCATATTCTCAAATTATTGATTTAATTAATACTTACTAAAAAGTATGTATCACACTTTTGGGTTATACTATTGTCAAAAGTAGATATAGTTTTAATATTTGCATCACAAAAGTTTAAATAAATAAATCATAATTAAAAACTACTCAGATATGGTCAGATCAATTTTTATTTTCTTGCTATTAACCCTGTCTCAGTATCAGTTGGCTGCACAAACTAAATCAACATCTAAACAAACAAAATTTAAAAATATGGTAACTGAAGTAAACAGCTATGTGCATTTTCATGGGGCACCTGCCAAAGGCAAAATTTTGATGGTGGCAAGTTCGCCAAGTGTTAGCAAACAAACTGGTTGGCCTATAGGCTTTTGGGCAGCCGAATTAACCCATCCTTTGAGGGTGTTTCAAGAATCAGGATTTGACATAGAACTTGTCTCAACCGATGGCGGAAAACTGGAGATGGATGGTTATTCAAATCCTACAGACGCAAGTGGTTATTCGGCTCATGATGTGATTTCTCTCGGCTATATGCAACTAAAGTGGTTCAACGAAATGTTGTCAAACACCAAAAAAATCACGGAAGTTGATGCTAAAAACTACGATGCTATTTTCTTAGTTGGTGGTCAGGGACCAATGTATACATTTAGAGGAAATAAAGATTTAGAAAAGTTATTTATTGCGTTTTATGAAGTTGGAAAACCCAGCTCTGCCGTTTGTCATTCCACTACATTATTACTGGATGCGAAAAAATCCAATGGTGAATTACTGGTAAAAGGTAAAACATGGACAGGCTTTGCAGATGCAGAGGAGGAATTTGCGGACAAGGCAGTGGGTATGAAAATTCAACCTTATAGAATTGAAGATGAAGCTAAAAAGATTGCCGGTACCAACTTTAAGGTAGCTGCACCTTTTAGCTCATATGCCATTGCTGACGGTAATTTAATCACCGGCCAGCAACAAAATTCAGGTGCAGCTGCAGCAGAATTGATTGTTAAACAATTAAATAAATAAAATTATGCATGCAATTAACTGGTTTGAAATTCCTGCGATTGATTTGGAGAGGGCATTTATTTTCTATTCTACCATTCTAAACAACAATGTTCGTAAAGGCACTTTCGGAAATTCTGAATTAATACTTTTCAATGTGCCTTTTAATACTGGTGAAGCAGTGGGTGGTTCTATTGTTGTAAGGAATGATTTGAAGCCTACTACAGAAGGAGGTAATATTTTTCTAAATGCTTTTGGAACATTATCCAATGCTGTGAGTAAGGTTGAATCAGCCGGCGGTAAAGTAATTGTCCCATTTATGGATTTGGGTAAATTTGGTTTCGCAGCAATTATTATTGACAGTGAAGGCAACAAAATTGGTTTAATATCCAATGAAAAGTAAAATTTTATACTTAGTCATAGCAACACTTCTCTTAAAATGTGTCACAGTTGCACAAATTCCTGTGGAAATTTTTGCAGGGCATAATAAAGCTACGATGGACATTATGTTCTTTAAGTATTTTAAAAACGAGGAAGGACATCAATCAAAATTTCTGTTTTTTAACAGAAATCGTGCAAGCATAGATTATAAAATGACCCAAAAAACCAACTTGCCACAATTCGGGTTTACAGAAGCCATTAGTTATAATCATGAGAAATTAAAAGGATTTGCACCTGTGTTGGTAGCAAGTATTCTGAACAGGGGTATTTATCCCAAAATTGGAATTCAGTTTGCAAAAATTAATAAAGATTACACCGTTTTTAGTTGGGTGGTAGCAGAAACATTAAACGAACCAAATGTAGATTTTTTCTTTTTGGCAAGGTATACACCAAAATTTACAAACAAATTAAATCTGTTTTCTCAAATTGAATTTGTTAATGCCTTTCCAACTGTTTCTCAAAATATTTTTTCATTTACTCAACGTTTTCGTTTAGGATTAAAAATCAATGAATTTCAGTTTGGAACTGGACTGGATTTAAATCAATCGGGTAGAAGCGAAATGACGTTTACAGAAAACTTAGGTGGTTTTTTACGATATGAATTTTAAAATGACATCAAACTTATGAACTTCGATCAGATTTTTATCAATAACAAAAAATGGATAGCGGAAAAACTATCCATAAATCCAGAGTATTTTAAAACTTTAGCCCAAGGTCAAAATCCGGAATTTCTATACATAGGATGTTCTGATAGTCGAGTTACAGCCGAAGACCTGATGGGCCTGAATCCCGGGGAGGTATTTATTCACAGAAACATTGCTAATCAAGTTATTCCCACAGACAATAATGTAAATGCAGTAGTGCAATATGCCGTTGAACATTTAAAAGTAAAACACATCATAATCTGTGGTCATTATGAATGTGGTGGTGTAAAAGCTGCACTCCTTCCAAGTGATATGGGGCAACTCAATAGTTGGTTACAAACACTGCGTGATGTAAGACGATTACACAGATTGGAACTGGAATCCATTAAAGACGGACAAAGGCAATTTGATCGTTTGGTAGAACTCAATGTGAAAGAACAATGCATGAATATCATTAAAATTGATCACGTGCAAAAATCCTGGTACAAAACCGGTTTTCCAAAAATTCATGGTTGGGTATTCGATGTACGCACGGGCGATTTAATTGATTTGGGCTTGAATATGGAAAAAGAGTTTGCTGTTATTCGAGACATTTATGATTTAAAGCCAATAGATAAATAATGATTACAAAAAGAAATTTCAACTTAGCCACGGTTTTCTGGAATATTCGCTTTGAAACACTTTCAACACTAGTTGCATCGACAACCGTACTTCTTTTAAATACATTTAAAGTCATTGAAATAGCTTTACCCTTTTCCATTGCAGCAATTTTAGGTTCGGCATTGGCAATTTTTATAGCTTTTAGAAATCAAAGTAGCTACGCTCGTTGGTGGGAGGCAAGAACTGTTTGGGGTGGAATCATTAACAATAGCAGAATTTTTGCAAGGCAAATTATCGCCAATGTAGACAATGCTGTTACCATTGGCAAAGTTAACAGAGCAGAAGCAAATGCTTATAAAAAAGAGATGATCAATCGCCAGATTGCATTTTCTCACTCATTGCGATTGCATTTGAGAGGACAAAATAATATTGATGAATTTAGACATTTGGTTTCTGATAGGGAATTTGAGGAATTAAGAACAAAACAAAATCGTCCGAATAATATACTTCAGACCCAAGGTATTCGCATAAAAGAAGCGATGCAAAAAGAAATGTTGGGTGCTTTTGATAATATCAGCATAGAGCCGAACCTTGCAGCATTCAGCAATTGGCAAGGTGCATGCGAGCGAATTAAAAACACCCCTTTGCCGATGAATTACCAGTATTTTACCAAGTTGTTTTTATTTGTTTTTATTTTTGTGTTGCCTATTTGTCTGGTTGGTGACTTTGCAAAAATGAACATCATTGCAATGCTTATTCCGGTAAGTTTTATCATCAGTTTTGTATTTTCGGTGATGAACAGGGTAGGCGAAATCAATGAAAATCCATTTGAAAATCAGATTTCAGATATACCCATGACAGCTTTGTGCAATACCATCGAAAGGGATTTAAAAGAAAGCTTGGGTGAAGAGATGCCTTATAAAGTTGAACCTAAAAATGGGTTTATTTATTAACTAAAAATCAAATCAAAAACATACAATAATAACATTCATAAATTATGAAAATAGCAATAATTGGTACCGGAAATGTTGGAGGTGCTTTGGCCACACAATGGTCGAAAAAGGGACATACCATCTATTTAGGGGTCCAGGATTTGGCGAATTTTAAAGGGAAAAATTTGTTGGAAAACGAAAATACCTCGGTACTTACCATTCAAGAAGCTGTTCAAAAATCGGAGGTGGTTTTAATTGCTACACCACCTGCAGCAATCTTTGAAATCATAGACAAGATAGGAGAGGTTTCAGGCAAAATCATCATTGATGCAACAAATTCGGTTATGAAAAGCCCCGAACCTTACAAGACAGTTTATCATTGTCTTGCAGATAAAACCAATGCAGAAATTGTTAAATGCTTCAACACTACCGGTTTTGAAAATATGCTGAATCCTGTTTATGAAGGTCATGGAATTGATATGTTTATGGCCGGAGATAGTGAAAAGGCAAAATCTGTCGCCAAACTTCTGGCTCTGGATTGCGGTTTTGGATCTTGCATGGACTTTGGTAATTCGGATAAAGTAGAGCTTTTGGAAAAATTTGCGTTATCTTGGATAAATCTGGCAATCATGCAAGGTCATGGTAGGAATATGGCTATTAAGGTAGTGCGGAGATAGCAATCATGTTTTTGGTCCCAATTTGAGGACGATCAGCTAGTCCGGGTTTGCTGAAAAATTGACTTAGATTTATATCAAAAGGATGTTTTTCAGGGAATTTTTCTCTTTGATGGTTGAACTAATTCTTCAAGATTTAGGATTCGTGAGCTTCATTCTAAGCTTCATATTCCGGGCCAACTAAAGTACTTTAATCATGAAAAGTTTTCGGGGGAACAAAACCTAATATAAAGGTTTGGTCATAGACTAGTCCGTTATCGTCAGAAATGGTTTTTTAACGAAAGCCTCATCATTATGTCGGTTTGTACATCGTCGCCCAATTTGAAAATGTGTTTATCGAACGCTACGAAACCATTTTTTTTATAAAAGTTTATTGCCCTTGGATTTTCCTCCCAAACACCCAACCAGATATATTCAGCATTTTTCTGTTTTGCGGTGTGTATTGCCTGGTCATAGAGTAATTTTCCCACGTTTTTTCCGTGAAAATCCTTTAAAACATAAATTCGTTCAATTTCAAGTGCATTTTCGTCTTTGAGCTCTGTTTGCGATTGTCCAAAATTAATTTTTAGGTAACCAATTACCTTGCCATCAGAAGTAGCAAAATAAAATTCAGTATTATCGTCACAAAGTTCAACTGTTAGTTTTTCACTGGAAAACCCCTCGTTTAAATATTTGGCCATATTCACTTCGGAATTCACTGAAGAAAATGTTTCGTAAAAAGTCTGGTTACCTATTTTTTGCAATTGATCAATGTCATTAATGCTAACTTTTTCAATCTCGATTTCTGCCATCATTGTGTTTAATTTCTTAGTTCTAATTAACCAGTAAGTAAAAGTAATAAAATGATCTAAAAAGGCACTTAACAGCTATATCCCTATATGTTCTTTTTATGTTAACAAGTAATATTTTAATGTAAAACATTCACAAGGAGTGTTTTATATACAAATGGGAAACTGATAATTCAACCAAACTTTCGACTATCCATCACAAAGACACATCTTCAACTTTTTACTCCACCCGATTGGCCATGCGATTCATGATTTCAACAATGTTGTCTATGAGTGGAGGATACTCAAGGTATTTGTAGTTTCGTTCGTCAAAGCCAAAAACCGCTATGTTTACAACCTTCTGTTTTAATCCGTATGTTACAGAAATCCTGAGCGGGATGGGTCTGGGTTTGCTTGCTAATCTGGCAAGACATTGTGGGTCGGTGCAATCGTAATTTGAATTTAAGTTAAAAAACCCCTTTGTATCAAGGTATTCTACAAATGCTTCCAGCTCTGTTCTACCGATGTTTTTAGATGTTTTTGTGAGACCATGGTATTCACTTGCGTACTCCCTTAATAATCGTCCATCTGTTTTTAACCTTATGTAGTTTTTAATTGCAGGGTCTATGCCTCCAAAAAATCCACCCCCAATCATCTCTATGTTTATGAAGGTTGGCTCGGGTTTGTACGGCACATCCTGACTGTCACCCCACAGCCAGTCCCACAGGTTGCTCAACCAGCTGTTGGTTGAATCTTTTCGGCTCTTTGGTGTTTTTGTGGTGACATCAACCTCCGGCAACAAATACCCCGGTTTATTGAATATTTGTTCTTTTGGGTCTAACTTTTCAAGATAATACTGCAAATGCCCTTTTCCATTCTTATTTTGAGTTTCAAGTATTAGCTGATTTTCAGTGGCTTTGACAATGAGCAGAGAATCAAGATTCAAGATTGGAGCTCTCAACAAGGCACCATGTATTTGCCAGCTATTGGAGTCATATTTTTTGTTTACGAATGATTCAGAGCTGTGGTCTAACCTGAAATAATAGTAAGCTTTAAAGTTTTCACCGGACTGATGTAAAACGGTTTGAGATTCGACATGAAGCGTATAGGCATACTGCCATTGAGTTTCAAATAAAACACTTTCCGGCACACTTGGGTATAGAAAATCATTGTGGTCTTGTCCGATACTTATTTCAGGCTTAATGAAATAAGCTACAATAATTATAATAATTTCCCACTGTTTGAGTGTGCCTATACGCATTTCATGCCAATCCTTTTAAAATCTGAATCCTATCGTCAAAATGATTCGGTCAGCGTTTGATTCGGTATTGACCAAAGCCTGGGTCTCAACATTGTTGACAACGTAAGGTTTGTATGTCTGACTTTGCTGTGTATGAACATAGCCAAGATCGAAGTAAAATTTCTCAAGCCTTGCACCCAAACCAAAACTATAAGATGAGTTGGTGTTACTATCATTTGCATACGGTGTGGCGTAGATGCCATATCCACCCCGTAATCTGAAGTCACCAAGCACAACTTCAGCACCGAGCTTGTAGTTTACACCTGATTTGAGGTTTTGAGTTATTTCTTTGTTTAGTGTTCGCTCGTATTCTTTTGCATCAGGATCGTCAGCTGTGTTGTTAAATTTAAAACTTGCATTCGGATAATCAACATATTCAACTTCAGCAGACAAAAAACCGTGCTTACCTACGATAATGCCTGCATCACCTATAAACCTCCAGGGTGTGAACATCGAATAATCATAGGCACCATCCGGAGAACGCTGTTTTTCATTGTAACTGGAGCCATCAGGTGTCGTGAAATCGTAAACGAGTGAGTTGTTGTAGCTCTCTGAAATGGCAAGCGCAGTTGGAGTGTGAATTGCCACTCCGAGTCTTACGGCTTGTATTGGTCTGAAACTTGCGCCTAACTTTAGGTTTACTCCTGCCCCTTTGGCCTCAACATTTTCGGTCCAGGAGAGAGAATTAAAATATGGAATTGTATCCGGACCCGAGGTATTTTCCTGATAATATTTTTGAGTTTCATATCTTAATACCGGTATCCCTAATGAAGCTCCAACTGCAAATTTGTCATCATAATTGGCGCCCAATGCCATCAATATTTCACTCATATATCCTCTGTTTACTACATCTTGTGATTTTGATACAAGCGGAATCTTGCCAACTCCTGCGAAATCACTTGTCCACTCTTTGTCGTTGTTGTTTTTTGTGTCGGGGTCGTAAATTCCATAAGCGTTGTAGGCAAGTGCTGTGCTAAAATCATCGAGCTGATCGGCAGTTTTACCCTGTGCTTGTTCAACAAAATAATCCATAATGGACCCCTTGCTGATACCTTTATAACCATATTCTTGTCTGAAGCTGGCGACTTGGTTGTAACCAATAGCAAAATTGACATGTTTCCACTTTGATCCTACAGGTTCTGTGTTTAATACTAAACCCATACCCGGCAGACCGAACCTTCTTACCGAAGACTCAGTTGAGGTGTTATTGGTTCCAAAAAGTGCGGCATTGGTGTTGTATCCGGTGGTTGCAAGGCTGAAATTAAATTCTGAACTTCGATACCAACCAAGACCTCCGGGGTTTTGGCTGATTGCTCCAAAGTCTGTACCCAGTGCACCGATACTATTGTTGAGCCCGGCATTGCGCGCAGAACTGTTGTATGTCAAATACGAGTAGCGTATAGCATCGGAGATATTTTGAGCGAACGAACTGCCAGTTACAGCAATTAAGCATATTGTTGAAATAAATATTCTTGTTCTCATGATCAATGGTTTTGTATGCTGAAATGTATAGCTGTCTATACAATTCAATTAATGTATAAAATTATGAAATTAGGATTGAACTAATGGTATTTTTTAAAAAATGGGTGGAAAACTTGTAAGACATTCCACCCATCACATCCATATATCGGGTTGATAATTTTTACTTGCCTCTTGGGTTTGATCGTTTACTTTCACCACCCCCTGAGGAGTTATTTCTTGAAGAGCCACTTGAAGAACTGTTAGATGAACCTCCGCCAAAATTTGATCGAGGTGCCGGACTTTCAGCTTTCTGTCTGTAACTTCCCTGATCAAATGATGGTTTGGGAGCAGATTCTTGCCGTTGAGGTCTCGTGTTCATGTTGTATTCCCTCTCGCGTCTTTCAGGTCTTTGAGTTCTCTCCTCATTTACTGATTCTTCACCTGTACTCTTGTTTGGTCTTGAAGGTTTTTGAGAATCGAATAAATACTCGTCCTCTGATTGACCGTCTGCAAACTTTTTATTGTCCCTTTTTGGCCGTTGTGGTTGATCTTCTTTTTTTGAAGGTCTGTCAACATCTTTTGGTATGTATGGTTTGCTGTCTTGCTGATCTCTTTTAATCACTGGTCTGTCAGGTCTTATAGGTTGGTCTTGTTTTTGAGCATCCTTTTGTACACGATCAGGTTTATTTGGTATAACTTCAGTATTTGAAGGTCTTGTTGGTCTGGAAGGTAAATCAGTACTCTGAACCCTATCAGGTCTTGAAACACCACCGTTGTTATTGTTGTTAATTCGACCCGGGTTCGCATCTTTTGGACCTTGGTTTGAAATTGCTCTAGGGTTATCAACATCAGGAGCAAAACGTCCTCTTGGGTTGCCTTTTAGTTCAGTAATTGAGCCTCCGCTTCGGCGTGGGCCATAGTGGACATTGTTTGTATATTCATTGTAATATCCACCGTCATGATGCCCATTCCATCCACCTCCGTTCCATCCCCAGTTGTTTCCGTAGTATATGTTGTTGATGTAAATATTTCCATAAGGGGCACAAGGTGAGTATGCGTTCCAACCCCATGGTGAATAAGGATTTCCCCAGCTGTTCCAAGTGTTCCAGCCCCACGGATTGTAACCCCAACCCCAACTGTAAGTAGGTCCCCAGTTATTCCAGTAGTTATAATTGTTGAATCTTCTCCACCTGCGATAGTCTCTGTAGCTGTCAAATCCTACATAGATGGTTGTGCCCGTCCAGAAAGGATCATAATTGAATGAGCTTACATAACAATCATCAAAGTATCCAAATCCATAAAATGGTCGGTTAAATCTTCTAATGCGTGATGAATAGTAATAATCGTAATCATCATAATCATCATAACTGTCATCTGAATAACCCGAGCTGCCATCAGGTTTGTTGTCTTGATTGTTTTTACGCTCATTTGTATTCGATTCCCGGGCTTCATTTTTTGGTGAGCTCATGTCATCGTAATAAACTTCGTTTGAAGATTTCCCATCTTTTGCAGGATCGAAATAAAGGTCATCATGTTGTGCTGAAACTCCCGTAACTGCAACAATCATGAATGTTGTGACCAAAACCAAGGTTGTTTTCAAATTTTTCATAAAATTTGGTTTTAAGCGTAAAATTTGTTGTGCTCTAAAAGTATTAGGTCAAAAATATTACTTTTGACAGACTGTTTTAGTTAAATAAACAATAACGTATATTTTTAAACTGTTAAATGTTCATCCAACTTTCTGAAATATAGACAATTCAGACCATTGATAAGTTACATGGAGAATTTCATTTTAACATTTTCTTGACTAATGCGTATAATTGATTTGAAAAATAATAAAAGTTATGGCAAAGGAGATCACCTCAAGAAGTGATGATTACAGCAAATGGTATAATGATCTCGTCATCAAAGCCGGATTGGCAGATCACTCAGCGGTTAAAGGTTGTATGGTTATCAAGCCTTATGGTTTTGCGATTTGGGAGCTCATGCGTGACCAACTCGACAAGAGATTTAAAGAAACCGGTCATGTTAATGCCTACTTTCCTCTTTTTGTTCCTAAAAGGCTGTTTGAGGCTGAAGAAAAAAATGCAGAAGGATTCGCCAAAGAATGCGCCATTGTAACACATTATCGACTGAAAGCAGATCCCAATAACAAGGGAAAGCTTATCGTTGATCCCGATGCTAAACTTGAAGAAGAACTGATAGTCAGACCAACTTCTGAAGCAATAATTTGGAATACCTATCGCGACTGGATTCACAGCTACCGCGATTTGCCTCTGCTCATAAATCAGTGGGCTAATGTGGTTCGCTGGGAGATGCGTACCCGTCTCTTCCTTCGAACGGCAGAATTCCTCTGGCAAGAAGGTCATACAGCCCATTCCACTGCCCAGGAAGCCATTGAAGAGACAAGAAGAATGCTGGATGTTTATGCAGAATTTGTTGAAGAATGGATGGCATTGCCCGTTGTGAAAGGCGTAAAAACACCTGGTGAACGATTTGCTGGAGCCGATGATACCTATACCATTGAAGCCCTGATGCAGGATGGCAAGGCACTCCAGTCAGGGACATCTCACTTTTTGGGTCAAAATTTCGCAAAGGCATTCGAAGTAAAATTTCTCAATAAAGAAAATACGCAAGAATACGTGTGGGCCACGTCCTGGGGCGTTTCGACTCGTTTGATGGGGGCACTCATAATGGCACATTCTGATGATCAAGGGCTCGTCCTTCCACCAAAATTGGCGCCTCATCAAGTAGTTTTGGTGCCGGTTCCTTTTGCAAATGATGAGTTGGTAATCATCATGAAAGAACTTGAGCAGGAACTAAAAAATGAAGGAATCAGGGTAAAAA
>JAEUUM010000437.1 GCA_016787375.1 Saprospiraceae bacterium | reverse complement strand
ATTTTACGACAGAGGGTAAAAAAGTCTTGAGATGTTCAATTCCGTTGTAATTTAGAATAACTACTCCAACATCCTTTCTGCGTTTCTTCTGTAGTTTTGCGTCTTCCTCATGTTGAATCAGACTTTTTCTGGCATTTGCTTCATCAATAAATAATTGATTTCGTAAATCATCGAAATTTTCAAATGCGATATCATCACGAAGAAATTCTATTACCTCGATGGAAAGAATCGCCCCATATATTGATTCACTGAAATCAAAAATATTGACTTCTATGGTTCTTCTGTCATCATCCTTGATAACAGGTCTGTCACCGATATACAACATTCCTTTGTAACGTTCACTTTCATATGTCACATAGACTGAGTATATTCCGAATGGTAATATTAGTTTGTTTTTATCGTCAATTTCGATGTTGGCTGTTGGGAACCCAATTGATTGACCAATTTTGTTTCCACCAATTACTTTTCCTGCAATAAGATAAGGATGACCAAGAAAATTATTGGCAGAAGCCAAATCGTGATTTTGTAAAGCAGTTCTTATTTTTGAAGAGCTTACACCTATTTCATCTACTTCAGTTTTTGGTATCTCAACTACTTGGTAATTGTAATTTTTACTGTACCATTTAAGGTAATCTATATTACCGAGGCGGTTAAGTCCAAATCTGTGATCATAACCTATAACTATATATTTGGGTTTGAATTTTTTTAACAAAAAAGTCTCAATATATTCATCAGGATGCATCTGAGACATTTCAACTGTAAAAGGAACAATAACCAAATTGTCCAAGCCGGTTTTGCTTAAAAGATGAATCTTTTCAAGTGTTGTACTTAAAATTTTTATTGGTGAATCTTGCGGATATACGATTTGCCTTGGGTGGGGGTGAAAAGTTATTAAAACACTTTCACCGTTGATTTGCTTGGCGATGTGGTTAACCCTGTCAATAATCTTTAAATGCCCTTGATGCACGCCATCAAATGAACCGATCGTAATGACCGCATTTTTAAAATCGGGTAGCTGTTCTGGATCTGTAAAAACATTCATATAACTGCAAAAGTAATAATTTCTTCTAATTATAATCTTAAGACTGTCAGATCTTAGTTTAGAATAATATATTATCTATTTTAGAACCCAAACTTATTAATTTTGTTTCTCAATCTAAATTACCCTACATGGAAAGAGAAATAATTATTCAACTACTTCAAAATATCAAAGATCCACTCACAGGCAACGATATCGTTTCAGCAGGATTGATAGAACAACTCAACATACAAGAAAATGAAGTCAGCATCACGCTAACACTCTCAAGCATGAATATTCAAAATAAATCTGCGTTAAATTTTGCTTGCATTAGTATGATACAAGAAAAATTTCCATCTGCAAATGTTAATGTGCATGTCAAATCAAAATTGCCA
Organism: Saprospiraceae bacterium; assembly: GCA_016787375.1. Classification (GTDB taxonomy): domain Bacteria; phylum Bacteroidota; class Bacteroidia; order Chitinophagales; family Saprospiraceae; genus JAEUUM01. Next base: position 3,421 of record JAEUUM010000437.1, on the reverse strand, counting down.
GAAAGTCAACAAATTGAAAATCCATTACCAAACATCAAAAACATAATTGCAGTAGGTAGTGGAAAAGGTGGAGTGGGGAAATCAACCGTAGCTGTTAATTTGGCTTTGGGTTTAAAATCTCTTGGAGCAAAAGTCGGATTGTTGGATGCAGATCTGTATGGTCCTTCGATTCCTACTATGTTGGGTTTAAAGGGGGAAAGACCCAAAGTGCAAGATGTCTATGGTCAACCAAAAATATGCCCTTTGGAAGCATACGGAATGCCTGTAATTTCAATAGGATTTCTGGTTGAACCTGAACAAGCTGTTGTTTTAAGAGGTCCAAGATTGGCAGGTATTCTTAAACAATTTTTTATGGATTGTTTATGGCCTGAATTAGACTATTTGATTGTCGACTTACCACCTGGAACTGGGGATGTTCAGTTAACTTTGGTACAGACTGTGCCGGTAACAGGTGTAGTTCTTGTTACAACTCCACAAGAAGTTGCACTTGCTGATGCAATAAAGGCAATGAATATGTTTATGATGCCGAATGTTAATGTACCTATTTTAGGCGTAGTTGAAAACATGAGTTGGTTTTCACCGGCAGAATTACCTGAAAACAAATATTACATCTTTGGTGAAGGAGGTGGCAAAAAGCTGGCAAAAGAAGCCAACACCATTTTATTAGGTCAGGTACCATTGGTCCAGTCTATCAGGGAAAGTGGTGATAAAGGGCTCCCTGCTGTCCTTGAAACTAACACGATATCAGATAACTACAAAGAGTTGGCTAAAAGAACCATTGAACAGGTGAATTACCGTAATGAAAACCTCAAGCCAACTCATCGGATAAAGATGTCAACTTAATTTTTTAACTTTGCTAAACATTTCAATAAAAATATGACTGATACTGAAAATGCTGATTTGTTACTTACTGTTGAAAAAGTTTTGGATGATATTAGGCCTCATTTAATGGTAGATGGAGGAAACATCGAAATTGTTGAGTTGACAGAAGAAGGAGTACTAAAAATTAAATGGTTGGGTAATTGCGAATCTTGCAGTATGTCTCTGTTTACAATGAAAGCCGGAATAGAGCAGGCTGTAATTGGCAAAGTACCTCATGTGACCTCCATAATAGCTGTTAATGGAGTAAATCAATAACCAATGAACAGAGCCGAGTTAATAAAACAAATTGAAGGTAAAAAATCTTTTCTCTGCGTTGGTCTTGATACTGACTTAACTAAGATTCCGAAACACCTACACAGCGAAGATGATCCGGTTTTTGAGTTTAACAAACAGATTATCAATACTACGAAGAATTATTGTGTCAGTTACAAACTCAATACTGCATTTTATGAAGCTAACGGTGCATCAGGTTGGTTAAGTTTGGCAAAAACAATTAATTATATTCCTAAAACGCATTTTATAATTGCCGATGCAAAACGTGGTGACATTGGGAATACATCATCTATGTACGCAAAAGCATTTTTTGAAAACTTAAATTCAGATGCAATAACAGTTGCTCCTTATATGGGGGAGGACAGTGTAAAGCCTTTTTTAGCATTCAAAGATAAATGGACAATTTTATTGGCCCTCACCTCAAATGAAGGTAGCCGTGATTTTCAATTTTTTGAAATCAATGACGAATTACCTTTATATAAAAAAGTGATTTTAAAATCACAGGTATGGGGTACAAGTGAGAACCTGATGTATGTGGTAGGTGCAACAAGAACAGACCAAATAGCTGAAATTCGTAAATTAGTCCCAGATCATTTTCTATTGATTCCCGGTATTGGCGCACAAGGTGGATCACTTGAAGAAGTTGTTGACAAGGCCAAAAACAAAGATTATGGGATTTTGATCAATTCAAGTCGGGAGATTATTTATGCTTCCGACTCTGAAGATTTCGCGGAAATGGCCGGTGTAAAGGCTTCTGAACTACAAGCCAAAATGGCTAAATACTTTTAGAGGGGATCTCAAATTGTTGTTCCAAGTCTGACTTTTTTTATAAATGATTTATTGAAGTACCTTTTTATTATCTTTTGATAATCAATTTGATGCGATACAGGTTTGATACTATCAATTATATCAGAAGCCATTGGAGCATCTTCCTTTGAAATTACACAATGACCTTTATAAATCCCATCCTCAATGTAAAAAACAGTTTGTTCTTCATAGGAGACGGCTTTATCAACCAGAAACCAATTACCTTCCAATTTTACTTTAATTTTTGCCAATGCCAGCTCCATTCTCTTCAAATAATCTTCTTGATTTTCCTTGCCGCAACAAATACCGTAACAATATCCAATCATGTGATCAAAACAAGGCTGGTTCTTCACTATACCTATTGAAACATCCGGACACAAATTAAATTCACGGATAATGTTGTTTAGGGCCTTCTTGCCAGCTCGAAGACTAGGATATGAAATCAAATAATCAGCATCGTTTTCATCAACTCTATTCTCAAGTGAAAAATAATTTCCGGCGTGTTTATCGTAACGAATATATAGCCCGGTTGTTAATTTGCTGTTTTTAGAGGCTTTGTTAAGATAAGGTTTAAATTTTTTTATTTCATAAGATTCAACAAGATAGGCAGCCAATTCTGACCCGGTTTCTTTATAAGAAATATCAGCAACAAAATTTTGCATTTTTTCTCCCTTATGATTTATCCCTTTAAAATGTTCCCATACCCTGCTTTTAATATTGATTGATTTACCAATATATGCCAACTCACCCGAGCGATCATAAAAATAATACACTCCGCAAGTTTCTGGTAAGGAATTGATTTTATCAGCTGAAATATTAGCTGGCAATAAAGAAGCCAAATTCAAGTCTCGAACTAATCGATTAATCTCATTAACGGCAGGTTGGGAATCCAAAATGTAACTCAATAAAACAGTTGTTGCTTTAGCATCATCAAGAGCCCTATGCCTTCTTTCAGCCTCAATATTAAAATGTTGGATGAGATTTCCCAACGAATAGGATCTTAATCCGGGAAATGCTTTCCTACTCAGTACTACCGTACATATTTTTTTTCTGGTATAAGCATACCCTAGACGCCGAAATTCCTCCTGAATAAATCCATAATCAAAACGAACATTGTGCGCTACAAAAATGGTTTCTTCCGTCATTTCTACGATGCGCTTGGCAATTTCATAAAATTTTGGCGCATCTGAAACCATTTGATTATCAATTCCAGTTAATCGAGTTATTTCATATGGTATGCTTGTCTCAGGATTTACCAATGACTCGAAACTATCGATGATGTTTTTTCCATCAGTTATTACAACACCAATTTCAGTTATTCTATCCCTATCTGCACGGCCTCCGGTAGTTTCAATATCTATTACCGCGTATGTTAAATTTTTTTTCATTTCTTTGTATGGCAAATCTAAAATTATTTATGCTAAATTTTATTCAAATTTTACTTATCATATTGCTTAGT
>JAEUUM010000421.1 GCA_016787375.1 Saprospiraceae bacterium | reverse complement strand
CGCCCTCTTTAGCTTCCATTTTTGATTCTTTTCTCTCTTCCAATCCCTCTTTAATAGCCTGAACTATTGTTGAAGTAATCAGATTTATAGATTTTGAAGCATCATCGTTAGCTGGTATAGGAAAATCAACCAAATTCGGATCGGAATTGGTATCAACCATTCCCAATGTTTTAAAGCCTAGTCTTTTTGCCTCTGTAAGAGCAATGTGCTCATGCATGATGTCAACTATAAAAATCGCAGCAGGCGGTCTGTTTAAATTGACAATACCACCGAGTACTTTTTCCATTTTGTTTTTTTCACGCGTAAGGGTAAGTCGCTCCTTTTTAGTAAGGTTGGTGACAGTACCGTCATTAAGCATACGCTCAATATTTTGCATTTTCTTCACAGACTTCCTTATGGTAGCAAAGTTAGTCATCATACCTCCAAGCCATCTTTCTGTAACATAAGGCATGTTGACACTTTGAGCAGCCTTGGTTACGATGTCTCTTGCTTGTTTTTTGGTTGCAACGAACATGATTTTTCTGCCACTTTTTGCTATTTGGCGAGCAGCAACAGCAGCTTTTTCAAGACAATCAACTGTTCTATTGAGGTCAATTATGTGAATCCCTTTTTTCTCCATAAAAATGTATGGAGCCATTTTAGGATTCCAATTTTTCCTAAGGTGACCGAAGTGAACACCTGAGTCGAGCATTTCCTGATTAGATGGAATATTCATTTTGGTATATTTCTTTAACTGATATTAAATAATAGAGATTATCGTTTTGAGAACTGGAAGCTCTTTCTAGCTTTAGGCTTACCGAATTTCTTACGCTCAACCTCGCGACTGTCTCTTGATAAAAACTTACGTTCTTTAAGTGGCTTTCTAAATTCTTCGTTTATTTCAACAAGACAACGAGAAATACCCATTCTTATGGCTTCTGCTTGACCTTTAAAACCTCCGCCCTGCACATTTACGTTTATATTGTAAATACCCATGACTTCAGCGGTTTGTAGAGGATCAGTAACTGCACTTTGAATGTGAAGTTGAGGAAAATACTCCTTTACTTCTTTACCATTAATGGTAACTTTGCCATCACCTTTTGAAAGGTAAACTCTTGCTACGGAAGCTTTTCGTCTTCCTACTGCATTGATCTTTTCCATTGTTATTAAAATTTAAATGGTTCGGGCTTTTGAGCAGCATGTGGGTGCTCTGAACCTGCATAAACAAATAATTTTTTGAACATTGCATCTCCAAGTTTATTGTGAGGAAGCATGCCCTTTACACCCTTTTCAACAATAGCCAATGGTTTAGCTACCATTAATTCAGCTGCTTTCTTTCTTTTCTGACCTCCAGGGTAAAGAGAATAGCTGATGTATTCTTTTTGCTGCATTTTCTTGCCGGTAAATCTTACCTTATCAGCATTAATGATGATAACGTAATCACCAGTATCCATGTGTGGTGTAAATGAAGCTTTGTTTTTGCCTCTCAAAACAGAAGCAACTCTTGAACATAGTCGTCCAACAACTTCACCTTCAGCATCAATAACGTACCACTTGATGTCTGCATCCTGCGGTTTTACTGAACGTGTTCTGTAACTTAATGTATTCACTTTTAATAATTTTTTGAATGAAAGCTTTTTATTTTTCCAAAAGCGGATGCAAAGGTACATTCAGAAAAATTTAAATACAAGCTTTCTTGAAAAAAATTTCTAAAATTAAATTGTAACCTATTGAAAATCAATAAAAATATTGAACACCATTTTCATTGTTCCAATAATTTTGAAAATTTTTTGCAAACATTTAATCAGATTCTGCATAAAATTTGAGCTTTTATTGGCAAATCAGATTTGAAAAACATTAATGGCAGTGCACATCATGTGCTTCAATAGGTGGAACCTCGAGAGAAGGACTTACATATGGGATGTTTAGACCCATTCCTCGCATAATCAGCAGGACACCGACCAACGCAAAAAAATAAGGACTGATATTGTTGAATTTCTTGCGTAATCCAAAACTCATCCATTGCCCCATCAGCGTTACAGCAACCATGGCCGGTAACGTACCCAGTCCAAATCCTAACATAAACAAAGCACTGGAGGCAACATTTCCTGTACTGAAAGCTGCAGCAATAGCCAAATAGACCATTCCACAAGGAAACAAACCATTGAGATTGCCAATGATAAAGTATCCTGGCAGGGATTGATTTTTATAAAAGTGGGCGATTATTTTGTTTAGAGGAAGGAACATCTTATTCACCGGGATAAACTGCTGCAAAAGAGAACCAATCTTTGGAATTAACACAGTAACTATGATAAGAATTCCGGCTGTAATTGAAATGATTTGCTGTAAACCGGCTACTGTAACTGATTTACCAAAATAACCAAACAATACACCAAGCACAACATAGGTTGAAATCCTTCCAATCTGATAAAATGCTACTGAAAGTGCTTTTCCAATCCCAGATTTTTGTTGTACCGGTAATGAGAGCGCAAAAGGACCACACATTCCAAGACAATGGAAGTTGCTCATCAACCCAAACAGAATACCGGGTAAAACAACTTGCAACATATCCTATAACTTTACCGGAATTTCTGTGTAATAATCCTGACCGGAGTTAGTATAACTTATTTTAGCAGTATAATTGCCCGGAACAAATTTATCAACCTGAATGACTTGCTCACCATTTTGATCAAATGTTAGAGGAAATTGTTGATCTCTCTTGGCATTTAAGACCGAATAAAAATGAATTTTACCTGAAGTAGGGTTCTCTTTTAACTCGTCAGGTAGCAAAATTTTGACTTTTTGATCTTCCACCTTTAGAGAAATTTGGCTTTTCAGATTTTTAGCATTTTGCTTACTATCAATCACTTTCTGGTATTCGATTTCTTCTTTGTAATATTCGTCTGACACCAAATCAAAATGTGTCGTCATTGAAGAATAAGCAATATAAAAAATAAACGCTGCGAATAATACAAAAACAATAATGATGCCTCTTCCCCAGTTCATAATGTCATTTTTTAGTTTACATGAATTGGACCAAGAAAATTGCTTGATTTGACATCAATCTTCTTACCATGGTCATATATTCCCACTTTAATTTCTGTTTTTCGGTCCTTGATTACTGATTTTGGCAATACTACAAAGAAACTGCCACTACCTTGAGCCTCTTGAGGAAGCGGAATTGACTTTCCTCCTGCAACTTTTATTTCACCCGGTAAATTTTCAAGTTTCAATGAAACATCGATGTGTTTTAAGGACTTGTTTACCATTTTGATGGAATACAAATTTGACAGACTGTCTGTTCCTACTTCTTGAAACAATATACCTTGAGACCTTATAATTGTTGCATCGACATACTTTCTGGTCACCAAGAGCAGGGTTAAAATTCCAATCAGAACAATCAACAATGCTGTGTATAATTTCATTCTGGGAGTATAACGCAGTGGTTGGTTGAATTCTATACCATTTTCTGAGGCATACCTAACCAAACCCCTAGGCCGATCGACTTTATCCATGATTTCATCACATGCATCAATGCAAGCTGTACAACCTACACACTCCATTTGAGTTCCGTTTCTGATGTCGATACCTGTTGGGCACACTTTTACACATAGTCCGCAGTCTATACAATCTCCCAAATGTTTCGAATCTTTATCCTTAAGCTTTCCACGAGGCTCACCTCGTTGGTAATCATAAGCTACAACCATTGAGTTTCTATCCAGCAGAACACTTTGAAGTCGACCATAAGGGCAAACAACAGTACATGCTTGTTCTCTAAACCAAGTGTAAACTCCGAAAAACACAAAAGAAAATGCCATGATAGCCATGAAACCACCAAGATGCGCAGAAACAGAGTCAGTCATGATGTGTTTCAACTCATCAACACCTATAATGTATGACAAAAAGATGTTGGCAATAAGAAATGATAAAACAAAGAAAACGATATTTTTTGATGTTTTCTTAATTACCTTCTCCCTTGTCCAGGGTCCATCATTCAATCTTTTTTGTTTCGGGGCATCACCTTCAATAGCGTATTCTATCTTTCGGAAGAGCATTTCCATGAAAATGGTTTGAGGACAAATCCATCCACAAAATAATCTTCCAAATGCCGCAGTAAAAAGGATAATAAAAACCACAAAAGTGATCATTCCGATCCCAAAAATAAAAAAATCTTGAGGCCAGAATATTTTACCAAACAATATAAATTTTGCTTGCAAAATGTTAAACAAGAACAACGGGTGTCCATTTATCTTTATAAATGGAAATATGACCAATAAAGCAAAAAATAAAAAACTTACATACGTACGATATTTGTAAAACTTACCTCTTGGTTTTGTTGCATAAATCCAATTTCTATTACCCTCTTCATCAATTGTGACCATGCGGTCTCTGAAAGACTCATCAGGTAAATGATTATAATCTGAACCCATTTTTTTGATTAATCTTGATCTAAATTAAGCTTTTATTTCGCGCTTCCAGTCTTTGTTGTATCAGATTTTGTCATTGTAGAAACAGCGGTTGTGTCGCCTGTAGGTGCTTCCTCTTTGAACAACTCCCCTTGAGGTGCTTTTCCTCCGGCCACATTAGTATTCCTCAAAGATTCCACGTAGCTTGCTAACTGTGCCATTTGCTTACCTGAAAAGTTGTTCTGCCAGGAAGGCATTGCCCTTATACCATATTTTATGGTTTTGAATACACTTTTTATATCTCCACCATTGAGCCAATAGGCATCGGTTAAGTTAGGGCCAACCCCACCTCCACCATTTGCAGAGTGACATGCTACACAAGTTCCCTTGAAAAGATTGGCACCTTCGGCAATGTCTGCTGCCGGCAACATTTTGATGTTACTTTCATTAAAATTATCACCATTAGTCTTTAAATATTCTGCAACATCCTTTTCTGCCTTATCCATTGCCATTTTAAATTCTTGTTGCGAAGAAGGTGATGTGTGCGAAACATGGTAACTCCAAAGGTAAAACAAAGCAAAAATTATCGTGCCATAAAAGCCATACAACCACCAAGGTGGTAGTCGGTTATCCAATTCACGGATACCATCATAATCGTGTCCAAGGTCAATGTCAGCTTCCTGTTCAATTGGTTTAAATTCATTGAACTTATCCCACCATTTCGCAAAAGAACTTTGGGTTTCTGGTGAAACGTTGTACAAATCAAGGTTGGTTTTTGTAACCATTTTCTTGATGCTGGAAAGCAAAACATAAATAAGTATTGCTTCAATAATGATCACACCGGAAATTAAGAAAAATACTGTTTGTGACATTCCTCCGATGATCTTTTCGGCAGGAAGTGCTGCTGCTGTTGTTGTTGCATCCTGCGCAACTCCAGACACAGAAGCTAAAAGAATTAACGCTATGACGCCCATGATTTTTGTTGCACCTTCTTTTTGTTCCTGAATTGTCCTTTTGATTTTTACATCAGCAACTTGGAGAAGAACCTTTGTTAGAGATCTGATCACAAACAACAAGACTATCATGATGAATATCATTATAACCGCAATTGGGTTGGTCAGCACAGACATCCAAGCTGATGGCTCTTCTGCTGGGGTCGGTGTAATCTGTAGCAATAATCCACCCTTAAAAAGGTCTGGATTTATGAATTGTGATAGGATTAAGTTTTTCATATTTTTAATCTTTCAACTGTTAGTAAATTATTGTTCCAGCTCGTTTTCGCTGAGAGGAATACGGCTTACCTCTTCGAAGTATGTTTTATCGGTATTGTATAGCCAAACTAAAACAACAAGAAAAAACGAGCCGAATATGATGAGAGAGAGAAGTGGATATATGTCCACCCCAACAATTCTCTCTAAATAATGTATAAATTTCATAATAGTCTTTTTAATAAGTTTTAATTGGTAGCAGCAGCAGTTTTAGCTTCTCCTTTGATATCTGTACCCAATCTTTGCAAGTAGGCAATAAGAGCAATAATCTCAGTATTGGCTTTAGCTTCAATTTTATCAGCTTTGAGTGCTTTTAAAATTTCATCATTTTGCTTTTTCAAATCAGCATTTGCGATTTTTTCATATCCTTTTTCGTAAGGAACTCCTACTTTTCGCATAGCCCAGATCATTGATTCTGTTTTATTTAAATCAATTTCATTTTTAAACAACCAAGGATAAGATGGCATGATTGAACCAGG
>JAEUUM010000394.1 GCA_016787375.1 Saprospiraceae bacterium | reverse complement strand
GATGTGAGCAAAAATTGGGTGAGAATCTTCAAAAAGTCCACTCGCAATTTCAAGATGTATTGATTTAAATTCCTCTTTATATTTCTCAGCTTCGCCAGTTTTATGAAAATAACCATAAACAACTTTTTCGAGTAAATTGGTTGATTTTCCGGTGGCTGAAACGACCACAACGAGTTTAGTGGTTGGAAAGCTCTTAATGATGGATGTTACATTCTTCATGCCATCCGAGTCTTTAAGTGAAGCCCCACCGAATTTGAATACTCTCATAAGTTATGTTTTAAGTGATATCAGGATATGTAAATTCTTTTGAAGCTATCTTTTGTCCAAAGGGCTGATTTGGTAATTATGAATTCCCGTTCAGGTATGGCAAACATTTCTTTTTCGTAATCGATAAAATCAATTTCAGGATCAATCTTTTTTTCGCCTATAAAATCCTTGCCTATAACGATCCTCAACTTTGACAAATCCCCAGCAAATGCCCTTTCAAGCTGTGGAATGAGCCTTTTTTCAAATTTTTCCTTCAAATCATCTAAGGTTTTGACCGATTTGAAAATAAATGGATTTATGGTAAAAGTTTGAGGTAAAAGGATGTTCATTCGGTGGTTGATGATGTTTATCAGCTTGTGCATATCTATTTCATCAACAAGACTTTCCGCATCATTTATCCAAATATCTTTAGAGTTTGGCTCTACTTTTATTATGTCAAAATTATTAAACAAGGCAAGGTTACCGGCGTTACTGTAGTTATTTTCATTGCCAATTAAACCAATTATATACAAAGTGGGAGGTAATGAAAACGACATTTTTGAATAGGGGAGGTAAATAAATGTTTCCTCCGGTTTACCGGCTCTTCTGCTTTCCTCAAGCAAGGTAATGGCATCACCAAATACTTTTGCTGCATTATCAACATCCATGTGATCAATAATGAGGATGTATTTTTTGCAACAAGTTTCTATTTCTTTTGAAAACTGAGTTAAATCAAAATTTCCGATATCGTTGGTGTCTAGATTCTTTTTTTGCATCAATTCATTGACATACATTTGCTCAAATTCTATCAATGATTGATAAACAGCTTCATAAGGTTCAGGATTTAATGTTGTGCCAGTAACCGTTTTTGCTTTTGGATCATGTTTGATATTAAATATTTCAGGTCCGTTGTCAAATACTTTTTTTAATTCAGCCCTGGAAATGTAATAAGTACTAAAGCTGTTTTCGCCTCTGATATAAAAGTTGCCTCTCGGTTCAACCCTGTGTACCATGTACTTTTTGTTATTAGGTGAAATGAAATTTGAAATTTTGTCGGATTTCACTTCCTCCAAAAAGGCTTTGTAAAGCTGATTAAATGTCAATTGAAAATCCTTTTTAGGCATTTGTTCAATAAAGCAGCCTACGATATTTTGCTTTGCTAGCAGCGCAACTGATTTCAAAACACCATTTGTGTAGAGCATCTGACCATTTGGATCCAGGCCGATATAGCCTTCCAGGAAGTCTTCATAAACTGAATTTTCGCTGAATGTGCAGTTGAATATTTGACCTTCTTCACTTAACTCGTTAAATCGTTTTCGTATGGTGTCAGATGGTTCTTTGAGTAGATCTTCTATACTTTTATCATCGATTATTGACAGTGCATATATGATGGATAGATAATTTCTTCCACTACCAACTGCTCCACTTATTATAGTGTTTATGTGTATGTTGCTCATGCGTTTTGGTTAATTGGTTCAGAAAATTTATAACCTACACCCCTGATGGAATGAAAATATTCCGGATTTTTTTGGTCTTTTTCAAAATATTTTCTGAATGATAAAATGAAATTATCAATAGTACGGGTTGATGGATAAACCTCATAACCCCACACTGCCTGCAATATTTGTTGTCTGGACACCACCTGTCCTTTTCTCTCAATGAGAAGCTTTATTAACATAGCCTCTTTTAAAGTTAATTCAAAATCACCATTTACACCTTTTGCTTCAAATGTCCTGAAATTTACTTCATTTTCACCAAATGAATAATAATCAGATATTTCTGATTGGACTGTAGATGTTCGTTTTATAAGATTCCGAATTCTCAGCAAGAGTTCTTCAAAACTAAATGGTTTTGTCAGGTAGTCATCTGCACCACGTTTTAGCCCGAGGATTTTATCCGGTTGAGTATCTTTTGCAGTCAGAAAAATAATTGGTGTATCCGTATTAGTGAGTCTAATTTGTTCACAAACATCTAAGCCACTTATAACTGGAATCATTATGTCCAAAAGTACAAGATTAAAATACTGATTTTTAAAAAGATCCAATGCGGTTTTGCCATCCATAGCTGTAACGACTTCGAAATCTTCAAATTCAAGGTTCATTTTGAGCGCAGTCAAAATGCTTTCTTCATCCTCAACCAGCAAAATTCGTTGGGCCATTTTATTGATTTAATGGTAAAGTAACCTCAAAGATAGTTCCTGTTGGAAAATTTTCTTTAACCTTAATTTTACCCTTATGGGCAGCTACGATTTGTTTGACAATATAAAGTCCTAATCCTGTGCCTTTTGTGTTTCTTGTATCCTCATTTCCTGAACGGTAAAATTGTGTAAAAATCTTTTGTTTTTCCTCAAGATCAATACCTATGCCGTGATCTGCAACCTGAATCAATAAATTATCTTCTTTCAGACTTATTTGAATGTCTACTTCGGTATTTTCATTTGAGTACTTAATAGCGTTTTCAACCAAGTTGCTTATTACGGAAACAATACCTGTGCGATCCAAATTCATTTCGGGTAAACTGTTTTCTTTTTTTAGGTTTAGTTTTCTTCCGGGGTGAAGCAACTTTAATCTGTTGATTTCTTCATCAACTAAAGTTAAAATGTTGATTGGTTCTTTGGTTGGTTTGTATATGGTTTCAAGTCTTGTGGCAGTTAAAAGATTGTTAACCAATGTAGTGAGGCGATCATTTTCTTTGATACCGCTTTCTGTAAGCTGCTGTTTTTGTTCTTCAGATAACTTTCTCTTTTGTACTGTTTCTAAAATAAGTCTTATTGAAGCAAGAGGCGATTTTAACTCATGTGTCACCGAAAGTAAAAAATTTCTTTTTTGTCTTGCAAGTTGAACCTCTCTATGATATCCTCTGTTTATGAGCCAAATGCCAGCCATTAGGCTAAATATAAAAACAATTGCTTCGCCGAAAATCATGTATTCCTGGCGTTTGTATTTTGATCTTAGGTCAAGATATTCCGGGGAAAGTAAAAATTCTGATTCCGAATTTACTTGTTTGCTTCCAATTTTTATCAGTTTTAAATAAGTGGTCTTCGCTTCAAATGCATCATTGTTCTTGACATACAATAAAACTGACCACCAGCTAAATGCTAAAAGCATGTAAATGATAACAACATAAGATAGCATTCTCAAACGTGGACTTCCTTCCATATTTTAACAGAAAACTTTGTCCAAACATTTACAAATGATATCAATAGCCTTGTCAAGGTCATCATAACTGTGAGCCGATGAAATAAATCCAACTTCGTAACCTGAAGGTCCAAAATAAACTCCGTTTTTCAACATCTCAAAATGTAGGATTTTAAATTTTTCCATTGAATTTGGATCTATTTGATCAGCTGATTGAATTTTATCCAACGAAAAATTTACCCAAAATATTGAACCGATTGACGGAATTGAAAATTCATAAGATCTTTCGGAAGCATAGTCGGCAATATTTTTTACAAAATAGCTGGTTTTATCTGAAAGTTCTTCATAAAAACCAGGTTTTGCAAGCTCTTTCAAAGTTGCTAAACCAGCTGCCATTGCAACCGGGTTACCAGATAATGTACCTGCCTGGTATACAGGTCCTTCCGGGCTAATCATATTCATGATTTCTTTTTTTCCACCATAAGCACCAACGGGCATTCCTCCCCCAATAATTTTTCCGTAAGTAATCAAGTCAGGATGTATGTTGTAATATCCTGCTGCACCATGGTAACCTACCCTATAACCTGAGATCACTTCATCAAAAATCAGCAAAACTCCATGCTCAGTGCATAAATCTCTAATTCTGTGCAAAAACTCTGAGTTTTGCAGAAGCAATCCATTATTTGCCGGTACAGGTTCAATTATTGTACAAGCTAATTCTTGAGCATATTTAGAAAAAACCTCCTCCAGGGCCTCGAAATTATTGAGAGGAATCACAATTGTTTGTGCTGACAAAGATTCGGGAATACCCGCTGATGAACTTTCTCCAAAGGTGACCAGACCTGAACCGGCTTTTACAAGTAAAGAATCAACATGTCCGTGGTAGCAACCCTCAAATTTTAAAATCTTTGATTTATTTGTATAACCCCGGGCAAGCCGAACCGCAGACATTACAGCTTCCGTGCCAGAGCTAACAAAACGCATCATGTCAATATAAGGGTTATGTTCTGTAACAAATTTTCCAAGCTCAAGACCATATCTTGTTGGGGTGCCAAAAGTTGGGCCAAGCTGGACAGCGTCCATGATACTTTGTGTAACACTCGGATGACAATGTCCCAGAATTAGTGGGCCCCAAGAGCCGCAAAAATCTATATACCTGTTGTCATCTTCATCTATAATTCTGCAACCAATTCCCTTTTTTACAAAAATAGGAGGACCAACAACTGATTTGAAAGCCCGAACAGGTGAATTTACGCCACCAGGAAAGAATTTTTTTGCTTGCTCAAAAAGGAAAGCTGATTCTTGTCTGCTATAACCATCTTGCGCAATGATTTGATCTGGAAGGTTCATTTACATAGTTTTTTGCAAGGTAACAAAGAATTTTAGTGCGGGTTGTTTTTACAGTTTCATTTTATTGTAAAATTCTTAGATTGGTAAAGTTTATTATTTTTAGAAAGCTAAGCACATTTAACGGTTTTATGCGATTTAAAATGGCATAGAATTCGCATCAGTAATTAATTAATGATTTTTTGCGGCTTGGAAGCGAGGTCATTATACAACGTATTATAATTTATTTTTACATTTGCAATTCGACTTACATACAACAATCAAATGTCTATTGAAAACCAATTGTCTGAGTTAATCCGGTATGCTAACCATGTTACTGTACCTGGTATTGGTAAATTCCAATTGGTGTACAAACCTGCGACAATTGACTATGTCCAAAAACGAATTACACCTCCGGGCAAATTTATTTCTTTCCAATTTGATGAGCAATCAACTTATCAAGATATTACAACAGACCAGTGTCCTGAGATAGATAGATTGGAATGGGAGTCAACCGGCCAAGAGTGGCAAGCTCGATTGAACAATAAAGAGACAATTTTAATACCAAACATTGGATCAATTTACAAAGATTTTCGAGGCGAAATTCATTTTTTAGCTTCTGGATTAAATTATGACGACGCTGGTTATGGTCTTCAGAATATAAAAATTGATCCGGTTATCAGAAAACCTTTGGAGCAGACGCCAGCTCCAACTATTCTCCAAAAATCAAACAAAAATAGCAAAAGATGGAGTTCTCAATTTGCAGATACTGCATTTTCAGTGCTCATTGGACTTACACTTATTGTCATTAGCTTCGGTATTTGGTATGCCATGAGCTCAAAACAAATTAATCAACCAAGTTCAAGGTTTCAGGTAGCTGAATCAACTCTTGAAGATCAAAAAAAACTGGAAGATATTCTTGATTACGACGCTAAATGGTCAGTTCCCGGATATATGGGGGAAGATACTCTTTATGCAGATTCTATTGCGGAAAGTTTTGGTGATGTTGCCGAACAAGACGAAGAAACAATTACTGAGGAGAAGGTTAAAACTGAAACCAATACGGTGATTGTTAAACCAAAAGTGGAGAATATTGATAAGAAGATAACTGAGACAAAAAAATCTGTAAAAAAGCCAGAAATTGGTGATTCAGAATCTAAATGCATGATCAGTGTGGGTTCGTTTTCTGATAAAGCCAATGCGCTCAGTCTATTTAAAAAGCTATTAAAAAAGGGTTTTAAGTCCGAAATTAAAACAACTTCTACGGCAATGTCAAGAGTTGTTGTTCTGTCCAACTGCTCAGAAAATGAACTTAATGCCATGCTGAATAAATTAAAAAGTGAATTTAATCAGCAAGCTTTCATTGTAAATTAGAGGTTATTGAAATTTTTTGCACTCAGATTACAAGCAATTATTTCTTTTTGGTTTGAATTGTTCCATTACAATTTAATTTATCAAGGTTTTGTTCGAAACAGTCATACAAATTTTCCTTTAAACAACATAAATGCGATTTGATTGGAATTTACTCAGGCAATTCATTGTTCTTCAATTGATAGTCGCGTATGCTACCATTTAGAATTCAAATTTTCAAACCGGAATGAACGTTCAAATAGAAGAAGTATTAAATGTTGTTAAAAAGGCCGTTCAATTATTACCCAATCCACCCAGAGATTCAATAAATAAGGAAATTCATATTATTCAAGAACTCATTATGCATAGCCGTCCACCAAGAATAATGATTATAGGAAGGAGAGGTGCAGGTAAGTCTTCACTGATAAATGCTATATTTCAGGAGGAAGTTGCTGCTGTTGGATCAGTAAGTTCAGAAACACCATTCGGAAAATGGTATTCCTACAAATCAGAAAGTGGTTCTTTGGATATAATGGATACAAGAGGTTTGGGAGACAGATCCAGGCCTAAGGATTCAAAGTTTGCAACACCATTGGAGGAACTCACCAATGAATTGAATGAAAAATACCCGGATGTTATCATGTTTTTATCGAAAGCCAAGGAGGTTGATAGCCGAATTGATGAAGATGTTAACAATCTAAATGAAATACTCACATATATTAGAAATAAGCATAATTATGCTCCACCGGTAATCGGCGTGATTACACAAGTAGATGAACTTGATCCAGTATACATTGATAAACCTCCTTATGAGAGTGAAATTAAACAAAAGAACATTGAAGATTCAGTCAGCAGAATTTGTGAGGTTTTTGAGTCCAATAAAATACCACTAATAAAGGCAATTCCTGTTTCGGCATATGCTGTTTTTGAGGAAGG
>JAEUUM010000380.1 GCA_016787375.1 Saprospiraceae bacterium | reverse complement strand
ATCAGGAGCAGGTTCTTCAAGTACATCAGGATTTTCGGATGCAATTTCTAATAGTATTTTAGTCACAAAATCAAAATCAGAACTAAAAGGCACCAGTACAGACACATGAAACCGGATTTTATCATCGTTATGACTCCAATTTATTACCCTGCTTGACATGAACTCAGCATTTGGGACGATGATAGAAATGTTATCATTGGTGAGAATTGTAGTAGCACGAGGTGATACCTTTAAAACCTTTCCATGTGTACTTCCAATTTCAATCCTGTCTCCAACTTTTATGGGTCTCTCAAATAGAATGATGATTCCGCTGATAAGGTTATTCGAAATATTTTGAAGTCCAAAACCAATTCCAATTCCCAATCCCCCAATCAATAATCCAATTGTGCTGAGATTGATACCTGTTGATTGAACAATTATGATGGATCCGATAAGTACAAGAATATACCTGATCAATGTGGCAATTGCCTGACTTACACCAGCCTCCATGTGAAATTTCACAAATACCCGGTTTACCAGTATTTTTTTGATAAGACCTGTCACATAAAACAATGCACTCAAAGAGAGAAACAAGTAAAAAAGTGTTCCCAAAGTGAATACATTGGTACCCAATTTAAAAATCACAAAATCATCCAACGATTTAAACCAATTAGTTATTGATTGCATATCATTCAATTTGTTCTCAACTTATAAAGCTAATCAGAGGAATTATCTAATACACTATTTTGTCAGATTTATCATTCCATTTTTTAAAAGGCAACATTTTTTCAGGGTGATTAATACAATCGAACCTAATTCTCCTCTCATCTAATGCTAAGTCTAATTCAGAATAAATAAATTCATCGTCAAATCCGGCTCTGGCGGCATCTTGTTTATCTGCTGCGAACACTACCCTATCCGGTCTTGCCCAATAAATTGCTCCAAAACACATTGGGCAAGGTTCGCATGAAGAATAAATGGTGCACCCGGCTAGTTGAAAATCCCCTATTGTTTCGCACGCATTTCTGATTGCTACAATTTCTGCATGTGCTGTTGGGTCACAAAAATTGGTTACGCTATTGTTTCCTTCCCCAATGATAATCCCATCTTTAACCACTACTGCACCAAACGGCCCACCACCATTTTTTTCAACTCCATTCACAGCCAAATTGATTACATACTGAATATATTGTTCATCTTTTGCCAACATTCTTTATGTTTTAAACAAATATACCTATAATTGTAGTTACATTGTAGTGACAATATTTAGCAATTTAACAGATTGTAATTCAAATTAATTTCATGCATAAAAAAATAGACATCGAGCTTTCAAAAAATGAAGACAGCCTTAAGCTAGAAATTGGCAAAATAAAAAGATTGATGCAAATCATCGAAAAAGGTGGTGGCGAAGAAAAACTTGAAAAACTAAGAAAGCAAGGCAAAATGACTGCCCGTGAACGAGTAGAATATTTACTTGACAAAGACAAAGAGTGCATAGAGCTCGGTGCTTTTGCAGGTTATGAAATGTACGAAGAAGAGGGTGGCTGTCCTGCAGGTGGGGTAATCGTTGTATTAGGTTATATAAGGTCTCGACTTTGTGTTGTTGTTGCTAATGATGCATCTGTTAAAGCCGGAGCATGGTTTCCAATTACAGGCAAAAAAAATCTACGTGCACAGGAAATTGCAATGGAAAACAGGATACCAATAGTTTATTTGGTTGACAGTGCCGGAGTTTATCTACCAATGCAGGATGAGATTTTTCCAGATAAAGAACATTTTGGCAGGATTTTTAGAAACAATGCCCGGATTTCAAGTATGGGAATCCCTCAAATAGCTGCAATTATGGGAAGTTGTGTAGCCGGTGGTGCATATCTCCCAATCATGTCTGATGAGGCTTTGATTGTAGAAAAAAACGGATCCGTATTCTTGGCTGGACCATATCTTGTGAAAGCAGCAATAGGTGAAGATATTGACCAGGAAACACTTGGTGGGGCAACAACACACAGTGAAATATCAGGGGTAACTGACTACAAAATGCCAGACGATAAAACCTGCCTTGACACCATCAAGGATTTGATAGATAAAATTGGTTCAAATGATAAGGCAGGTTTTGATAGAGTTGCTCCATCACTGCCGAAAGTTGACCAAAAAAATATTTACAGCATTTATCCCGCGGCTCCAAAGCCCTACGACATGACCGCTATGCTCGAATGCCTTGTAGATGATTCAAAACTTACTTATTACAAAGAAGATTACGGCAAAACAATTATTTGTGCTTATGCCCGAATAGATGGGTGGGCTGTAGGAATTGTAGCCAATGATCGCAAAATAGTAAAATCAGGTAAAGGTGAAATGCAAATTGGAGGTGTGATCTACAGCGAATCAGCAGATAAAGCCGCCAGATTTATTATGAATTGTAATCAAAAGAAAATTCCACTGGTGTTCCTGCATGACGTAACCGGATTTATGGTAGGTTCAAAATCAGAACATGGGGGGATAATAAAAGATGGAGCAAAAATGGTCAATGCAGTTGCCAATTCTACTGTTCCAAAATTCAGCATTGTTGTGGGCAACTCTTATGGAGCAGGAAATTATGCTATGTGCGGAAAAGCTTATGACCCAAGATTAATTGTAGCCTGGCCAACTGCAAAAATAGCGGTAATGGGTGGCGCACAAGCAGCAAAAACAATTTTACAAATCCAGTTGGGATCACTCAAATCAAAAGGACAAAAAACCGATGAGGCGGTTGCGCAAAAGTTATATGACGAAATTAAAGAAAAATATGACAAACAGACAACTGCACTTTATGCTGCATCCAGATTATGGGTTGATGCCATAATAGACCCAATTGAAACCA
This sequence comes from Saprospiraceae bacterium, assembly GCA_016787375.1. Lineage (GTDB taxonomy): Bacteria > Bacteroidota > Bacteroidia > Chitinophagales > Saprospiraceae > JAEUUM01. The sequence goes on along the minus strand of JAEUUM010000380.1, from coordinate 7,900 downwards.
GGAAAATAATTTCAATCGGCATTGAGATGGCAAATAATGCGCCTATCGAAAAATTTAATCCCGGGGTAATACAAACTTAATTTTAATTCGTTTTATTGATAACAATATTTAATTTGAACTAAAATATTAATTAATGAAGAAGATTTTCATTTTAATCATCTGCCTGATGGCTTTCAAGAGTGCAACTGCTCAGTCAGTTGAATTAAAAATCAATCCGATTTTCATGCCTTTCAATCTTTGGCAGATAAATGCAGAGTTTCTCCTCAACGATGACATAGGAATTGAACCGGGTGTGATTTTTGCCCCTGAGGGAGAAGGTGCAATTTTTTCAGTATTGGGTAAATATTATTTTGCTCCGGATAAAGGAAATGATAAATTTCACATAGGTATGTTTTTTAATTATCTCGCAGATGATGGCACGGATGACGGTCCCGGCTTGGGATTTTATGTTGGATACAAATGGTTATCAAAAAGGAAAATCACTTTTGAAATAGGAGGAGGATTGGGTCGAAATTTTGGTAATTCTAAAAATGATGATTCTCAGATAACAGGTCTTGGACAACTCTCAGTAGGTTACAGATTTAACTCAGCAAAGAAAAAGGCAGCCATGTAGGTTTTAATGGATTGGCAATCAGACTAATTCAAATAGGTCCTTTACACCGAAAATCCTATTTACCTGATAGCCTTCTGCAAACGTCATGCCCGCAGGTCGACCGAAGTTTCGGGCTCTTGCTTCTATAAACTCCAGAAAGTCTTTTCCTGAAATGGGGGACTCCGGTTCTTTTGAATCAGGATCATAAAACTGGGATCCAAACGTCTTTATCAACTCAATTTTCTTCGCAAAATGTGGGGTGATATCAAATACGAAATCAGGCTCCAGGTTATAGTCCTGTATGTAATGTAAAACAATTTCAGGGCGCCATGGCTCTTGTAATTGGCCGGTATTCGAGTCAAATGTTTCTATTTTTATTAACCCTGAATAATAACAAGCATCTGCAACAAGTTTTGCTGCTCTACCATGGTCAGGGTGTCGATCATCATTACTGTTTGCAAAAACAATTGTAGGTTTATACTTTCGAATAACCTCCATAATCGGAATAATGCTATCCTTATTAATTTCAAAAAAACCGTCAGGAAGATCCAACTGAACCCTTATCAACGCCCCCATTAACTCAGCGGCCTTCATTGCTTCCTCTGTTCTGAGTTTCGCATTTCCACGCGTACCCAATTCGCCCTTTGTCAAATCAAGCAAACCTACCTTTTTATTGGCCTCTATATAATGAAGTAAAGTACCACTGCATGCCAGTTCCACATCATCCGGATGAACTCCAATGGCAAGTATATCTAATTTCATAAAATCTTAAAGATTAATAACTCCCAAAATATCTTCGCATGAACCATTCTAAAGACAGCAAAGTTAACAATAAGAAAAACAATGATTTCAAATTAATAATTGGTCTTGTTAGATTGGTTTGGTATAACACAGGTTTGATCTTGTCTGATTTAGATATTATTTCCTTCAAGCTTGACAATTGGTCCTGATATACGACAGTGCCTCCCGTTGACTGAGCCAGTAATTTCAATATTCCGTGATTAGCAGTCGTTTCGAACAATTCCAATTGAACTGCCTGGACTTCAAACTTACCAGTAAAAGATTCAGTTTTACCACCGGAAAGCGTCTTTGCAACAAAGCTGTAAGTACCCGGTGGATAATATCCTCCGTTCAGTGTATAATAGTGGCCTGTCTTTGAAAAAGTATAAGGAAATTCCTTTCCATTTTCATTTTTGATTACCATGTTGACATCTCCTTCATTGATTAATTCGTAAGAATTATTGTACAGTTCTGCATCAAATGTGATCTGTTCATTCTCAAGAAAAACATTCTTAGGCAAAACAACCCTAAACTTGCGCTTATCTTCCTTAACAGATAAGTATTGTATTGTTTTATCAATGAGTTGATCAATATTTTCCTGATTTTTGCGCTGGAGAAAATCAAAAAACCTCCATCTCCAAATACCTTCGCCACATAATATGCCCGTTTTGATACCATTAAATTCGCCAAAAAGAAGCAGAGGATAGCTTGTCTCTACTTTTCCTATTTTTTGGTTGAGTAAAACTTTGGCATTACCTGTTATCTTGTATTCTCCAAATAAAGTGGTTAAAGGCGGAAACTGCCCAACATTTTGACTAAGATTAGGATCAATTGTAAACAAACTGAATCCGGCAGCAAAAGAGGCTTGAGCTTCATTCAAATTTCGACCATCCCCATTTATAGAAATCAAAGATTGTACTTTATTGAATTTATAAAGATCAGATTGGCTACCCAGAATAAATAACCTGGGAATCTTCTTGGTATCCAACTGTTGTAGAACATTGGAAATATCCGTATTCTTTGCAGGCAATTGATGAAGAATTACAAAATCATAATCTGTCGGTTTTACCTTCAAGTCAGCTATCAAGGCAGACTCAACCACATAATTCTGATTATTAGAAACAACTTGTTTGATAGCCGAAATATCAGGATGCGGGCCATTAGCAAGAATTAGTATCTTTAGTCTTGCATCAATTATGTCTACGTAGATATCTTTTGTATTGTTTACAGTGGTTATTTCACCATCAACTTTACTCAATGTAAGCCTGTAATGCTGCACTCCGGACTTGTCTGCATCCAGTACAAGATCCATAGATTTAAAGAAATCTTTGCCATCGATGGAAACAGAACCTCTTTGAAGGACATTATCAGCCTTGCCTTCTACTCTTGAAATTTGCCATTGCGTAGTTTTTCCCTGGCAATTGCGGGCGGCAATATCAATTTGGATGGTAAATTTATCTTTTAGATAGGCAATATTGTTGTGAAATATCTTTTTGATGTAAAGATCCTTTTTAGGAATGGTATCTCCCAAGGCAACCGGATAAACAGGGACAACAACCTTAGCTGCAGTATAGGCCGGGTCACTTCCCTGATTGAAAACCCCATCTGTTGCCAAAACAATGGCACCTAAATTCTGGTTATTGTAAATATCAGACACATCTGTCAATAAATCAGAAATATTGGTTGATTTATCTGCGAACTTTGAATCTAATCCTTCTCTAATATTTTCACCAAAACTATATGTTTTAACATCGTAATCATTACCGAATGATGATGCGAGCTTTTGTAAATCTTGACTGTATTTTTCGAGTTTTTCCTTGGATTGATCTATTGAAATCGACTCTGAAACATCCTGCGCTATAACAATAACAGGTTTTTTAACTTCCGTATTTTTTGATTTAAGAATAGGTGACAGCAAAAGAATACTCAATATCAACAATGTTAAAAAACGCAACGCAAACAATACCTTTCTCAGCCATTCTGGTTGACCCGGGAACTGATCAAAACCATAATACAATATGATTGAACCCAAAGTAGCTATTGCCAGACAGAATATAAAGTACCAAGCAGGATATTGAAAAGAAATACTTAAAAGATGTAAGGCCATAATGTTTCTTAAACTGTTAAAAGAGCAAATATCCATTTAATTTACCCTTAGTTTTCATCGTTTTAGAAACGCAAAAACAGCCATTTAGTTGCCCCTAGTTTCACCGAAACGTAAAGAGACAGCTTACAAATAGAATATTTTAAAGATGAAAATAATCTTTCAAATAAAATCATGACGTGTTCATATAGTCTAAAGGTGGATTTTAAACGAAATACTTTAACATTATTTTTCGATTAAATCCAAAATCTTTCAAAATATACCTTTGCCGGTATCGTTTGATATGGAACAAGAAGTGCTTTTTAGCGTTTTAAGGTCAAATAGAATTTTTACATGAGAAAAATCATTTTTACAATCATATTTATTTTAATTCAGGTTTATGTTCATGCGGCCTACATCTTGGTACCAATGGACGAAAGTCAAAAAAATCATTTAAAAGCATACGGAATTACATATTGGGTTTTGTCAAATGGAGCAGAAGCATTTTGGCTTTTAAACTATGAAGGCGGAAGCTTTGCATTTAGGGCTATACCTTCTTTTGAATCTGAATGTAAAACAAGAGGTATTAGTTACAAAATCATTTCGGATGGTGAATTTGCCAACATTAGGCAAGAAATTGCCAATCCTGAAGTAAATCAAGATGTAATTAAGCTTGAAAAAGCCCCTAAGATTTGTGTGTATACTCCTGATGTCAATGATTTTGGTGAAAAAATACAACCCTGGGATGATGCAGTTACTTTGGTTCTAACCTATGCAGAGATTCCTTATGATGTTGTTTATGACAGAGAAGTATTAGAAGACAAACTAGCTGAATACGATTGGCTTCATTTACATCATGAAGACTTCACCGGGCAGTATGGTAAGTTCTATGCAAGTTACAGTACCGCTGCATGGTATAAAATTCAGGTTGAAAAAAGTGAAGCACTGGCCAAAAGTTTGGGTTTTTCAAAAGTATCACAATGCAAATTGGCTGTTGCTAAAAAGATAAAGGAATTTGTAGGTGGCGGGGGCTTTATGTTTGCAATGTGTTCTGCAACTGACTCTTATGATATAGCTTTGGCTGCTGAGGGTGTTGATATTTGTGCTCAAATTTTTGATGGAGATGGCGCAGACCCAAACATGAACAGCAAGATGAATTATGACAAATGTCTGGCATTTAAAGACTGGACACTTGTCACCAATCCGATGGAATATGAGTTTTCAAGCATTGACCATACCACAGATCGACCGATTCAACCTGAAAATGATTACTTTACGTTATTTGATTTTTCGGCAAAGTGGGACCCTATACCTACTATGTTGACCCAAAACCATACACGTACTGTGAAAGGGTTCATGGGTCAAACAACCGCATTTAAGAAGCAATATGTTAAACCCGGTGTGTTGGTCATGGGAGAAACTGCTTCCATGAATGAAGTAAGATACATCCACAACGAATACGGGTATGGAACCTGGACCTTTTATGGAGGCCATGATCCTGAAGACTATCAACACAGAGTTAACGACCCTCCTACCGATCTTGATTTGCATCCTAATTCTCCTGGTTACAGGCTTATTTTAAACAACATACTGTTTCCAGCTGCCAAGAAAAAACAAAGGAAAACCTAAGAAGGAATTGTTGCAGGATAGTTTTCGATGTAAGTTATTAGTTCCTTTAGATCCCAGGCATCATTTACAGAATAATCACCAATGGCGGTTCTTCTGAGTTTGTTCAAGTATGCTCCTGAGTCAAGTCTCTTTCCAAAGTCACTTGCCAATGACCTTATGTAAGTCCCTTTGCTGCATTTTACTTCAAAATTAACCAGTGGAAAACCATCAGCGTATGTCTTGAAGTCATATATTTCAACTTCCCTAGGCTGCATGACTACAGTATCTGCTTCACCCTTATGGGCCTTTTGATAAACCGGCTTCCCGTCTTGTTTTATGGCAGAATAAACCGGTGGCATCTGTAATTGATTCCCTAAAAAGGAATTTGTTGCAACCCCTAGAAGCTCACTGTTGATGTGCTCAGTTGGAAAATAACCATCAATTTCAGTTTCAACATCAAAAGATGGTCTTGTGCTACCAAGTGCGAATTCACCTGTATAAGTTTTGGCTTGATCTTGAAATTCTGTAATTCTTTTGGTTGCTCTACCTGTGCAGATTATGAGCAATCCCGTAGCTTTAGGATCAAGTGTTCCGGCATGACCAACTTTCAGTTTTCTGACTTTTAGCTTACGGCAAAGTGTTATCCTCAATCTGTTTACAACATCAAAAGATGTCCAGTCGAGCGGTTTATCAATCAATACAACTTGGGCTTCAAGAAATGATTCCAGGGTTGGATTTTGACTTTCTATCATCAATGAGTGAATAATTTGAATCCTGAAAAGTGTAAAATCAGGATGGTAGCACCAAGTAAAATTCTATAATATCCAAACATTTTAAAACCATTTTTACTAAGGTATCCTATGAAAAATTTTATTGAAAGATAGGCAACAACGAATGCCACGACATTCCCAATCATCAATAAGTCGAGATTTTCTGTATTTAAAATTTCAGGAGATTCCTTGTAGACATCGTATAAGCTTTTGATAGTAGCGGCAAACATGGTAGGTACAGCAAGAAAAAAGGAAAATTCCGCAGCAAATTTTCTTGTCAACCCTTGTTGCATTCCGCCAATAATGGTTGCTGCACTTCTGCTTAATCCGGGAAGAATCACTGACAGTGTTTGAAACACACCAATAATCAATCCGTTTTTATTTGACATTTCAGATTCGTGTGATATATGATTCTTTTTAAAAAAATCATCGATAAACAGCAATACTATGCCACCTAAAAGCAAGATCAATGCAATGATCAACGGACTTTCAAGCATTTTATCAACATGACTTTTTAGAAGAGCGCCTACAATGAGAGCTGGAATTGTGGCAACAATGAGAAGCAGATAAAACCTCAAATTTTTGAAATCAAAAAACTTCTTCCAATACATAATTACGACAGCCAATATAGCTGCCAATTGTATAACCACTTCAAATAATTTAACAAAATCATTTTCGGCTATGCCCATGATTGAAGACACAATTACCATGTGCCCTGTCGATGAAATTGGTAAAAACTCAGTCAATCCCTCAACAATGGCTATGATGATTGCTTGAAAAACATCCATACAAAAAACTTAAAACGAAAAATTACTTGAAAATTGCGTAAATCTGAACCACAAGCCCTGATAAAATAAATATCGGAGCCAAAACGGTTCTCCTTGCTGAATATATTATGTTGGGGTCCCAGGTATCAGCATTTGGCATCGCACCTCCCGCCATAAGAAGCATTCCTAGTAAAATCAATCCCAATCCAATACCCATCCATTTGTAGTTGGTTTTTGAGAAAATTAGTTCTTCTTTTGAACCTAATATGGAAGATGATTTACGAGATGTTGAAGATTCGACCTTTGCTCTTGTGGTGGTATTTGATGTAGTGGTTACTACCTTTTTAGGATTAGATTTGCTCATATTATTGTACGATTAATATAAAGTTTCAATTTTTCTGCCAATATAACGATTAATGACAAACCATGTTATGAAGAATGATATAAATATTCCTGAAACAATCATACCGCCGACAATCCAAATAAGTCTAAGCGTATTATTGAAGGCGATAAAATCCGGGAATTTTTGTGCTAAAAACATCAGCAAACAAATCAATAGGATTGAAGCATAGAGCCCTGACCAGAGGCCAATACCCAAAGCAGAGGCCAGAAATGGTCTTTTTATCGTTGCACTGCTCGCTCCAACCATTTCCATTGTTTTTATGGTAAAACGATTGGCGTAAAGAGCAAGTTTGACGGTGTTGTGTATGATAATTACGGCTATTATTCCAAAAATAATGCTCAAAATAAGCAAAAGCTGAGCACCTTTTTTAATATTAACTGATATTCCGGATACAAGATCTATCGGAAAATAGACTTCGTTTACCTGACTGTTTTGTTTGATGCTTGTAATAAGTGAATTTACCTTATTTTTTTCGATACACGCTGTATTTAAGTTGAACTTAATGACATCAAAAAGCGGATTTTCAATAACGGGTACATTTACGTCTTGACCAAGCTGTTTTTTTAGAAAATTAAAACCTTCTTCACGAGTTACAAAACTTGAGCTACCGATTTTAATACAATCGTTAACTTCTATTTTTTTCAACAAAAGTCGGGCATCATCTCTTGGAACATCTGTTTTTATTTCGATGATTAAGTCTAAATTTTCTTTAAAATTTTTGATCAGATCATCTGTATTCAGAACAAAAACAACAAATGCCCCGGCAAGAAACAGTACCAAAGTCATACTCAGAGTTGAATACAACCTTCCGGGTTTGTGACTAGTATCTTTATGATATTTTGTGCTTTGCATAATATTCTGCAAACTTAAGCATATCAAATGAATTCACATTATAAA
>JAEUUM010000357.1 GCA_016787375.1 Saprospiraceae bacterium | reverse complement strand
ATTCTGAGCGACAGGTGCCGGATTCTTTAAGATGGTTTCAAGTTTGCTGTCTGCTGCCTGCATCGCTTGTGAAATTCCATTGTCAGATGTTCTGTAAACATCCCAGAATTCCAATTTCGCACTTGCCTGAAGGAATCTTCTTGCACGCTCCGGGTTGTCAATACCAGGAAGTTCAACAACAATTAGGTCTCTAGCAGCATCAAGAGAAACATTTGGTTGAGTAACTCCAAATTTATCAATACGATCTTTTAATCTTTTGAAAGTTAAATCTACTGTTTCATTGGCTCTCTGTCTTAGCAGAGTTGTAACTGCGCTGTTTGGTGAAGAGAAATTAATACGATCCTTAAGAGATTCATTCCTGCCAAATATAGAAGCAAGGCTAGTTCCACCGGCTTTTTGATATTCTGAAGCAAAAATGCTTACAAAATCTCCCGGAGTTTTCTCCTGAATTTTTTCAGCACTATCCAATGCTTTCATGAAAATCGGATCCTTTGAGTCATTGCTCATCCCTTTTAAAAAGTCCTTAAGGTCAACTTGGAGTATAACACTCATTCCTCCTTTAAGGTCCAGACCCAAAGCCAATTGTTGTTTTTTAAGATCCTCATAAGTGTACTCTTTAAGAAGAGGTACCTTCGTAACTACTTCACTTGACATCGAGTCAAGATAGGCAGTTCTGGCTTGTCTTTCAATCGTTGCTTTTTCTTCAGCTCCGGCTTTTGCTGCAATCTTTGCGGCATAAGCATCGGCTGCTTTCTCTACTCCTCTGGTTGGGAGAATGAAAAGATATTGCATAAGGCATACAGCTGCCAATAATATCAAAAAGAACTTAATAATTCCTTTACCTTGCATGGTATAAATTTAAATTTTTCAAATATGTATGTAAAAAACTGCGCAAATATAGAAATATTACTCTAAAAATGCTCATTTGTTTCATTAGTTGAGTAATATTTATTACAAGTCAGTTAGGATATGCAAACATTATTCCAAATTATTACCTTGTCACATTAACAAGCTATTTGAGTAAGGCTGTCTAATTAAAATCCTTGAGTATTTGTTTAATAGTTAATATGTGTTGCAAATCTGATTCTATTTCATCCGGGAAAAGCGAATCAGCTTGTTTTGTGCTCATGCTCTTTGCACTTGAATGAATTGAAGTAACATTGGTGAACTCTATTAAATGTTTCGCATTCGTTTTATTAATTCCTCCACCGGCCATAATTTCTATTCCTTTACCTGCATAAGAAATGATTTTCTTCAATTGATCCCTTCCACTCCAGGCATTGGTTTTGCCTCCTGATGTCAGAATTCTTTTAAAATTTAGATCAATTAACAAATCAATTGATTTGAATTTGTTTTGTATCAAATCAAATGCTCGATGAAAGGTACAAGAGATTTCACCAGCAGCATTTTTAAGTTCCATCATAAAATCTATGTCGATTTCATTTGTTGTAGTCAAAGCCCCAACCACAATACCATCTATTTTATACTTTTTTGCTTCGATTATGTCTTTAATTATGATTGATTTTTCGAGTTTTGTGTAGTTGAAATTTCCTTCACGAGGTCTTATTAATACATGAACAGGAATATTTACACTTGATTTTACCAAGTCAATTAACCCTATTGATGGCGTTAATCCTCCAACCGATAATGCGCTGCATAATTCTATTTGATCTGCTCCGCCTTTATCCGCTATAATGGCTGAATTTAGGCTGCCTGCACAAACTTCAAACTTTATCGTCATTGGTTTTTTCTATTTTGGTATGCAAATAATACTGCTTTAATGTTTTCATAAATCTCAGTTTTTTTTAATGCATCATGAGGTGCAATCCATACCAATTGGTCAATTTCTTCTTCAGTTTGTGGCACCAAATTACCGCTTTTGTATTTCATTAAGAACCAGTAGGTCTTTTTAAGAATTCTTTTGTCTTTCAGTTTGTAGGTATGAAAGGTGTCAATCAGTCTGTCGATACTGTCATAAACAGTGATTCCAGTTTCCTCTTCTACCTCTCTGACAGCGGCATCTTCAATTGATTCATTCTTTTCAATCTTACCTTTAGGAAGGTCCCACATACCTCGTCTGAATATCAATAAAATTTTCTCATGTTCAGATTCAACAATGCCACCGGCTGCATCGATTCTTTTATATAGGCTATTAAAGTCCTGAAATAGTTTTTCTACATCATTGTAGCAAACCCATATTTCTTTAAAACGATCACTTTTTTCACATTGGTCAATGAACCTAAAAAGCGTTTTGACCTTCCCGTCATACTGCCCGGCCAGTTTTGAAGCATCTTTTTCAGCTAAAAGTTCCGCTAATGGCTTGTTAGTTAAAATTAAAGGTGTTTCATTTATATAGATTTTGTACATTTGGCAGATTTTTTAAAACATACTATGATATCAACTCAGGCTAAAGCCTTTTCTAATTATTTATTGCAAATAAAAGCAATTCAATTGAGCCCGCAAAATCCCTTTACATGGGCATCGGGAATTAAGTCACCGATATATTGTGACAACCGTTTGGTTTTATCCTATCCTGAGGTGAGAAAACTTGCGATTGATGCGCTGGAAGAATTGAGCAAACAACATGGTCAAATTGATGTAATAGCCGGCGTAGCTACAGCAGGTATACCTCACGGTGCTATATTAGCTGACCACCTTAATCTACCTTTTATATATGTAAGGGCCAAAGCCAAGGAGCATGGCAAACAAAATCTTATTGAAGGTGCCTACAAATCCGGTCAAAAAGTACTGGTAATCGAAG
>JAEUUM010000354.1 GCA_016787375.1 Saprospiraceae bacterium | reverse complement strand
ATCCGGCTTTTTCGCAGCCGATGTGAATTGCCATTTCCGTGCTGTTCGGTCCCGGAATTAGATTAGTTGCACCAATTAAGTCAAGAAAGTGTTGTTCTGTCAGCCATTTTCTTTTTGTAACTACTTCGTCCTGCATCATTGCAATATGAGCCGCCGGACCACCAAAACCGATAATTCCAAGTTTTAGAAAAATCTTGGCTAATTCTTTTAAATTACTTTGCTCCATTGCTTTTAAAATCCTGATTACTGAAAGCTTGTGTGTCGGGAATTTTAACCACATTAAATTCGAAGTTGGTAGCACGATGGCAGTTGTTGCAAATGTTTGTCAACAAAGTGTAACTTCTCTTGAAAAATGCAGGATTTTTTTGTTGAATAGCATTGTTTATGCTGTCTAATGCAGGATTTATCATTCCTATCATTTGACTTTCCTTACGTTCTGTTTGAAATTTTTGAATGTCTTCAATTGTCTCCATTATTTCGTGAACTTCAAAGTCAGCAAGTTTCCAGTTTTCGTTTTGTCCTGCAAACCAAAGTTTAGAATGATTTGCTTGAATGCCACTCATAAATTCTCCAAAACCAGGTTTATAAGTGTTTGCAAGTTTGCTTTCCAGGCTGTCAATACGATTCTGCAAAATTTTCGAGTTGTCTGTCTGCTTGTCGCAAGCAAAGAGCGAAAAAGATAAGATTATGAGTAAGATAAATTTCATTATTAATTTGTTTGACGATGTCCAAAGCTACAAAAAACAAAATATTGTATTGTGTGAAATAGAGTTTTATGGTCAACTGACATGCACATTATTTTTTCAATAAACCTTTTCAGGCGCTCAGTCATTGAGCTTTCAGTAATTGTTTGATTTCAATACCGCTATATTTTTTAAGACATTGTTCCAAAAATGTTCCAATTACCAAAACGCCGGTCGGATTTATACTTTGTTGAGTAGTTTCTAAATAGTTTGAAATTTCTTGATCTTCTGTCAAGTAATTGAATGACACACGGTCATGCTATATGTCATATTTTTCATTCAGTTTGAAGGTAGCTGCATCAGCTATGATCCATATTAAATTTGTCGCTCGGTCGCCAAGTCATTGCTTTACCTGGTCATTGGCAGATGCAGAAATGTCTTGATAACCCAAGTCAAGTAAATGGTCAACTAAAAAACTATCTCCTCCACCGATGTCAATTATTTTTGCAGTTATCGGCACGTTAAATTGTTTAAAAAAGTCTAATGAAGTTTCTGGTGTCGGTTGAAACCAACTTACGTCTTTAAGTTCTTTTGTTTGGTAGATATTTGCTTAATGCTTTTTCCTGCCAAAATTTTCTGTTTTATATCTGTCTATTGATGGTTAAAATGTTTTCATGACATAAGACATAACGGTCTCCGTGGCGATTTGACGGATTTGTTATAAAAATTCAAAACAGTTGCAGTTTAAGAACCATGCACAAATAATTGATGTAAGATGTTTGCCTTCATTTTCTAAACCAATGTTTGTGGTTCGGGTATTTTCAAAGGTGTTAAATTTCATCTTTAATAGTCTAATTTTGTCGTGTCAATACCTCTAAAAAGTAGCCACAAACAAAGAGACAGTTCACCCACAAAAATTGGTATTGCAAAGTAAAAGAACAGAGGATTTGCAAATCCTTTAGAGAGAAACATTGTAAAACTATTTAACAAGTAGCTAAACCCCGCTGTAGCATATAATATGCCAATAATTTTAGGTATAGCATTGGTTTTGAAAATTACATATCCAATTAAAATGCAATAAAATCCAAAGAATACTAAGCCAATTCCATAACCTTGCGCCTGAATATTTAAGGACAAAAGAGAAAGTGTTGCCAGTTGGTTTGGTTGAAAAGAATTTAAATAGGTGTCATTGCCTAAAAGTAACAATGGTGTAATTTGATTTAATAGATTGACAGCAATAATTGCCGTTTGAATAATAACAAATACCATAGCAATTTGGAGTATGATCCTATTTGCTTTTTTGAAAAAGTGATAAATGATCAATACAGTGGGTATGCCAATTACAAAATTGATTAGGTCCGCTACAAAACCCCAACGAAAAAGCATTTCATTGGTCTGAATATTGTGAGCAGTTGCCAACGCGTCGTTTGATACTTTTAATGCTTGCCTTACAAAAACCTCTGAAAACATACCTGTAGCAATCACAATTAAGTAGCAAAACCCTGCAATTCTGGCTAATTTTTTATCTGAAGTCATTTTGTTGTTAGTTTGATATGGTTGTCATAAAAGTATTTTCAATGAAAAACAAGGCACGAACGAAAGCTTAAATTAAAAAAACAGTTAGTTCTTCTGATGGTGAGCCTATGAAATTATCCGTTTCCGACAATGGGTAAGACA
>JAEUUM010000326.1 GCA_016787375.1 Saprospiraceae bacterium | reverse complement strand
CTCAGGATCGAAAATTTCAATCAAAGGGGATATCAATCTTTTTAAATAGCTATCTTAGCTTCACTTCTGTGGCGCCAAAACCAAAAGAAGGCAAATATTCATTTTTATAATCCAATACGTAAGGGTTCAAAGAGAGCCTTTTAAAGAGTGCTGCTTTTAATTTTCCTGTCCCCAGACCGTGTACAATGTAAACTTTTTCTATACCATGCCGTACAGCTTCAGCCATGTATTGATCAAAAACAGCCAATTGAAGTTGAAGAATATATTGAGGTTCTAGTTTTTGTCCGGGTTCGAGAATTGCTTCAATGTGTAAATCTAACTCGTTGGTAAAAACCGCTCTTTTTAATGGGTCAACATGAGGTACGTTTTTCTGTTTAGGTTTTTCTTTTTTCGGTTTGTTTGTCAAAATACTTTTGGTGAATTCTACCAAACTTTCTCCCTCTTCCTTTTTTATTGGATCTGATTTAAATTCGAACAAATAGCCAAGTTTATCAAAAAATGGAACCAAATCTTCACGTGAAAAAAAAGTTTTGGGTTTAAGTTTTATGGTTTGAGACCTGGTGTTTTCGATACCGGAGGTAAAATAATCGGAAAGTTGTAAGGTATATTCAGATTGGTGCTCAATGACTTCTTTTTGAATTTTTCCGATAAGATATGCTGATCCTGACGCTAAATAGCCATCTTTAAGTGTTTTTTGGTTGTCAGAAATTAAAGAAAATTCAAAAATTACCTGCGATTTGGAATCATTAATCAAATAAGCATTATAAGCGATTATTTCTTCGTATTTATTTTGTTGAGGAATAAATGCAGTAAAAAAACCTGAATTTCTGATCTTTGCAGTCGGAAAATCAATGTTTGGATTTTCTACAATTTGAGCACTTTGGTTTTTGGTGGGTGAAACGGGGTGAAAGTTTTCTTTAATCTGAGATAGATCATCAACATTGACCGGGATGATAATTTCTTCAGAAAGTTTAACCTGAACAATTCCCATTTCAGGATAAGAGACTACTTCACCTGATTCTCCAGTGTATTTGAGTAAAACCTTGTCGCCAGCTTTAAAAAGCATATATTTATCGAATTGAGCTCAATGTAACAAATTTATAGGTTGAATGGTTTTTAGACGCGAAACTTATTGTATTTTGGTAATTTAGAAAAAACATTATGCCAAATTGGAAATGCGATTATAAAATTACAATAATCAAGGCTTTGACATGATTTTTTACACAAGTTCTGTAATTTTGTTCTTCAAATTAAATTATGGTGGATACCAGTCGATTGTATTCATTTTCTATTGATTGTAAATTAACAAAAAGTTTTGGCATACAAAATAAAAGAAATTTATTACACTCTACAAGGTGAAGGCGCACATGCGGGAAGGCCAGCTATTTTTTGTCGTTTCAGTGGTTGTAATTTGTGGACGGGCAGGGAAGAAGATAGGGCAAAAGCAATATGTAAATTTTGTGATACCGATTTTTGGGGTATGGATGGTAAATTAGGTGGAAAGTATACCGCCAGGGATTTGGTTTTTCAATGTCGGAGCCTATGGCCGGAGAATTCGAATGTTCCTCCTTATGTAGTTTGTACGGGAGGAGAACCGGCTCTTCAGATTGACCAGAAATTAATAGAAGAGTTTCATAAGTTCGGTTTTAAAGTAGCAATAGAGACAAACGGTACACTCCACTTACCTGAAGGATTAGATTGGATTTGCATCAGCCCTAAGGCAAATTCAGATATCGTAATTGAAAAAGCAAATGAAATCAAAATTGTATTTCCGCAAATTGGAATTAATCCAATTGAGTATGAGGATATGGATGTTCAACATTGGTACATTCAGCCAATGGATAACGTTGATTTAATAGAAAATACAAAAAAATGTGTGTCTTTTTGCAAGGATAATCCTAAATGGAGTTTAAGTGTCCAATCTCATAAATACATCAACATTCCTTAATCTAGTTGTACCTCATATCTGCTAATCAGCTGTTTGTAAGTTTGATCATTCTCCAGAATGGTCTTGTTACCTAAAATAATAATTTGTGACCTTGCTCTTGTTAATGCGACATTCAACTTTCTGTCAATTCCTTCTTTGTTTATAGAAGTTATGCTTTTTAGTGAGGGTTTTTTATTGGCACAAAGGGAGACTATGATTATATCCCTGGCGCCACCTTGGTATCTTTCGACTGTATCGATAGTTAGATGCGTAGAATCGAATTCCAAATCATCAATTTTGCTTTTCAGAAAGGCAATTTGTGCCCGAAATGGTGTTATTATGCCAACAGAAAAAGGGTTATTTTCATTTTGGTTAGAATTGATTAATTTTATTAAATTTAAGACATGCGAGGCTTCAGTTGAATTGGTTTTTAGATGAGTCTCATCCGGTAGGACATCACAATTTATAAAAGATATACGTTGTCTAAAGTAGATATTATCGGAACCAATTTTATTTTGCAGAATTTCAAATGCATCAACTTTATGAGGCAATTCAATTGATTTTAGTTGAAAATTATAGAACATTTCATTTGGAAAATTTACCATTTCTGGATTCATCCTTCCCTGGTGTGTGAGCATGCCAAATGCATTTGTCCAATTTTTGGTTTGACATCTTTTAAAAAGTCTTTCAAACAGACTATCAGCTAAATTTTCAAAACCAAGGCCAGTTAATGTGTTTTCTAAAACTCTGCTGTCCATTTCTGATTGTGTAACGATGGATGGTAATTGCTTATGATCTCCTATCAGAATTGTTTTTGGCAACTTACTCATTAAACCTGCCATCATCGGCTCCAATACTTGTGATGCTTCATCAACTATTCCACAGCAAAAATTAAAATATTCAAATAATTCTGGTTTCCCGCCAATTGACGCGAGCGTACCAACCACTATTTTTTGCTTTTGAAGTACTTCAAGGACATCATTACGATGGGTACAAGTTTTGAGCTTATTCTCCAGGAGATTTTCACGATAATTCATACCAGTACTGTACCTTGCTCCAATTCTTACGTAATGATCCTTAATGTTTTCAACAATATTTTCGATTGCCTCACATATTTCGTCGGCTGCCCTATTGGTATATGCTGCCAACAATATTGGACGCTCCGAAAACTTGTAATAATGCGTTGCCAATGCTTTTACCAACTGCGATGTCTTCCCGGTTCCGGGAGGTCCCCAAATCAGGTAATAATCTGTGGCTTGCAGTGCACCTTGATAGATATCAGCTTGGCTTTCAATTAAATATTCTGGTGGGGAAAATATTTGATTTGTAGAATCGGGCGCGATAATTCCTAGTATTTTATTGCGGATATTTTCTGAACTATGAATAAATTCAAAAATACTCCGATTCAAACCATTAAAGCTGCTATCCAATAAATCAGGTTCAATGTTCCATACTTTGTGATCGAAGAAAACTTTAGAATTTAATTGTGTTGATCTTAATCTTAGAACTATTTTATCACCTGATAACTCAATAAGTGTACATTTAAAGATCTGATATTCAGTTGGGTTTTGTGTTTTTCCCGGGTATAATATAACAATATCACCAACTCTAAAATTAGCCAGC
>JAEUUM010000312.1 GCA_016787375.1 Saprospiraceae bacterium | reverse complement strand
TAGATATCATTTGCATAAAGTACTTCATTGTTCAAACTATCCGGTCTTCCTGCAAATACTAAAAAACAATAATCTCCGAGCTTGTCATTGGCTTGTGCGTGCGTTGCAATATGCAGAATTCTGGAATTTTTTGAATGATTTATAAAATTCTGTTTTGTTCCGGAATTTCCGAGATAACATGAACCATCAAACATCTTAGAGATTCTAAGTGCCTCTTCACCTGAATACGGTAAAGGGTTTAAATCTTTTCTAATTACATCGCGATAAGCCATGATATTCCCCAAGTTTACAGATTCGCTTTTATAAAATGGGGCATACGCTGCCAGGTTGTTTACCAAAGTATCAATAGTATAAGGCTTTCTCATATCAAGCCAGGTTGACACAGAATATGCATAACTTATTATGTGGTCATTCAGAAGATAATGAAATCGATTAAAACGGGTTGAGTTTTCCGGTTTTTCAACCAACAATACTTCAAATGGCAAATAGCCTAAAACTTCATCAGGAATTATTGTGAGATTCCTGGGAAGTAATGTGGACAGAGGTTTAATTAATTTTTCAAATAACAAACTGGAAGCACTTACAAAAGAATTAGCAAGGGAATCAAAATGAAGGGCCATGTTTGGATTGACTTGAAATCCTGTAGTGCTTGTTAGTATTGATTTTACCAGATAACTTAAATTGAAATCATTCGGAATTTTTCGGAAGATTATTGTGTCCGGTTTAACCAAAAAAATTGTAATGAATTGGTCGCCCACAAAGTATGAAAGCAAAGCCGAATGATCATTTTGCAGACTTACTTGGATATCCTTTAATTCAACCTGAGCCTTTGAATTTTTCAGCTTGTAATACTTTGGGTATTCATTTTCTATTTTCAGGTTGAATGTTTTGTATTGCTCAATAAGTTGACCTTCACTTAACATGAGATTTGCCATATAATTCGAACCTGAAGTACTGGATTTCCCCTCTGATTCATAAATTAATTTGTGAACTCTTGCAATTGATTCTGATAAATGTCTCTCCGTCTTAATGATGCTGTCCGGTATTCCTGAAAATTTCAGTGCTGAGTTCTTCTTAAGACTCTCTTCAAGTTTGATGGATTTATTTTTTTCACAATAAGACAAAGCCTTTTCAATTTTTTCGCCTTTGTTTTGTTCAAAATTAGAATCTAGTAAACAACTTATTGCCTCTTCAAAATATGGTTTATAATTTACTTCAGTCGAAATCTTACCTATGCTTTTATATGTTCTTTTTCTTTCTACATCAATAAGTTCGAACATTTTGTCATAGAGATAAATGGCACTATCTACAGTAATTAAATTTCTGTCACGCTGGATTTTGGCAAAAAGTTTTAAATTTTGAATAACAGCAGGAACATATTTTACACCAATTACAGATTTGTTAAATGTGTTACATAGATCAAAGGAAAGTTTAAAGGTGGATGATGCTTCATCGAAACGATTTTGTTTAGAAAGAAACTGCGCATATTCAGAATAGGTTTTATTTAAGAACTCCATATTCTGTTTTGATTTTGAAATATCAATACATTGCTGATATAAATTCTCAGCTATATCCGCATTTTGATTCAACGCAAATGTTTCTGCCAGTTTCAAATATGTATTCACTAATTCAATTCCGGTTGGGTCTATTTTCTTTTTTACCTCTACCGAACGATTTAACAAACCAATGGCATTTGAATACTCGTGAAGCCTCAATTTGCAGTTGACCATCTTTTCCAAACATGCAGCGTACAAAAATTTGTCATTTAGAAGATTTTCAAATGCTAAATTGGCTGCCTTTTCAAAATTTTCATAAGCCTCTGGATATTCCTCAATTTTAAATTGCAGCTCCCCAATGTTTATTAACTCATTGACTTTTGCCTTATAAAGCGATGGATTAAATGCATCTAAAACTTTAAGATAATACTTGAGTAATTCGATGGCATTAGAATAATCTTTATTGTCTATTGCCTTATCAGCCAGATATAGGTATTTTTCAAGCAAACGCGAAGTATCTTTTGGGTCAATTTGGTTGTATAAATTTTCCCCCATCATTGACTCAACCCTCACAAATAAAGAATCATATTTAAGGTATTCACCTTTTTGGAGATAACAAATTGCCATATGATTCTTAATAATCTTTTCCAAACCAAACTTATCAAACTTGCTGTTAACTGATCTATGCAGTATGTCCAACGCCATGGTATTGTACAAAATGGCGCTATCGGGCTCTTTCAATGTTTGATAATAATTTGCAATAGACTGAAATGTATTTTCATATCCATCAAAATCAATTTCAGACTCATTCTCAAACAAACTTATATACTGTTTCAAGTAATCAATAGCGATTTTGTAATCTGATTTGCATCCCAAGACATACCCTTTGCCGTTTATTAGTTTTCGAAGCCGTTTATCCTTTGTGCCGTATATTAATTTTGTAATCCTGATTGAATTTTCAATGCATTTTAACCTTTCCTCAAAATCAGAAAATTCTAGTGTTTGGTACTTTAAAAAATACAATTGTATTAATTTACCATAGTCCTGACCGAATAATGACTCATAGATTTCAATTGATTTGTTTATGTTGTTAGTTGCTTTCTGGGCCTTATCCTTTCCTCTGTTGAGATTAACATATGCACTGTCTGCCAATTCATTTGCAATAGTCGTATCAGATATTGAATATTTTTGAGCGCTCAAATCAAATGATTGAATACTTAGAGCGATTACAAAAAACAGGTCCAATATTTTCATTTTAAAAGAATTGACATAGTGTTTAGAATACCTGGCGTATGGTCTCCCTTACTTTAGTTCTGTGTATTTAAAAAATGTACCCCAAAATAATCAAAAAAACATTTTAAAAAAATAATTTAACCTTTTTTTAAAAATTCAGCATATTGTGGGTACTTTTCTACAAAATAACCAACAAATGTTTGAAAAAAGTGCGAAAATAACTGATGAAGTAATTATTTCGGCTTTGTTAGGTGGGGTTGATCAACGTGAGCTGGTTTTCAAATATTTTTATCAAAATTCAGGTTACAGATCATGGGTAATTGATTATGTTTGCTCAAATCAGGGTGATTTGGCAAGTGCTGAAGATGTCTTTCAGGAAGCTGTTATAATACTTGATAGAAGTATAAGAGAGAATAAATACGAAGGGAGCAGCAGCATCAAAACTTATTTTTTTGGAATTGCAAAACAATATTGGTTTAACCAAAGAAGAAGAATGAATAAAACAATACATTTAGAAATTCCTGATGGTCCTGACCAATCATTAAGCATTGAAGACA
>JAEUUM010000307.1 GCA_016787375.1 Saprospiraceae bacterium | reverse complement strand
GAAGAATGACCAGAATTTTGGCTTTTTAAGACAAACTCATCGGCACATCCATCAAAAGCACCTCAGCTGAGCTATTCACTTTAATATTGATTGATTCCACATCCCAGACACCCATCGCGTCGCGATCTGATAATAATTGATCATCAACTTCTATTTGACCATTAATTACAAAAACATATACTCCGTTTCCGTTTCTCTTTATTTTATAGTCTTGTTCAAATCCTTTATCAAGTGACCCCAAATGGAACCAAGCATCCTGATGAATCCAAACACCTTCATCGTCAGGATTTGGAGATAATATTTGCTGAAATTTATTATTTCGGTCATCCTTATTAAGAGTTAATTGGTCATAACGAGGTGTCACATTTCTTTTATTTGGGAATAACCAGATTTGTAAAAACTGCCCCGGAGCCTCTTTGCTGTGGTTATATTCGCTATGTTGAATTCCGGTGCCTGCACTCATAACCTGTATATCACCGTTCCTTATGACTGCAGAATTACCCATGCTGTCTTTGTGCTCAAGCCCTCCCTCCAGTGGGATGGAGATTATTTCCATATTATCGTGCGGATGTGTTCCAAATCCGGTTCCCGGAGCAATCCAGTCATCATTGAGAACCCTAAGAACGCCAAAATGCATTCTTTCGGGATTGTAATAATTGGCGAAACTAAATGTGTGATGGCTATTTAACCAACCGTGGTTAGCATGACCTCTGGTTTCTGATTTGTGCAATACCTTGTTTGCCATAATTTTAGATTTTGTGTTTGGAATGTGGTAAAACCAAGTGTTTCATCCAACTGAATTGGATTCAATGGCTTCAATTCGTCAATATCGTTTAGTAAAACTCCTGCAAAAGCACCGGGTGCCATGAATAATCCTGTTCCGAATAGCCCGGTTCTGATAAATTCTTTTCTGTTCATGACTATTAATTTTATTAGAACAAAATTGGCGTGTATTCCAATCATTTCAAATAAGCTAGTTTAAGAAATTAGCTTAATATGCATTAATCAGTTTACGGGAGGCAAAAAAAATACCCGTAGACATTTTTATCCACGGGTAAATAACTTAAACTGAGGATGCTTTATGGTTTGATGGTTTCATTCTTCCATTTCTCCATCGTAAGCAACTTCAATGGGCTTTTTCCATTTTTTACCAAAATTTTATTCACTTTTTCAAGGTAAATATCATGGGTGGAATTGACTTCACCAGCTTTCTTCTTGATTTCATCATCAAAACCTTTCAATCTTATCAACTGATATTCGGTAGGACGACCCTGGTACATGCTTATTTCGGCATACAGCTCTGCAATCTTCTCTCTCATTTGCTTCTCACCTGTGATTGCCGTGCCAAGTTTGGTGGCAACCATAGTTTTTCTGATTGATTCAAGTTTATCGTTATATTCAGAGAGTAATTTTTTGTCTTTTGTATTTTTAATTTCACCTAAATTCGAATTCAGTCCTTTTTGCATTTCAACCAATTGCTGTGCCGAATAAGAGAATCTATCAATAAGCTCATACATTTGTTTTGAAGTATTTCTCTGCAAGGCGAGTTCCTCTTTTGTAAACGGTGAATTAGGATCTTCGATTAGCTCAATATTGTCGGTGTAAACTTTGTCGGCGACCTTTAATTTTACAGTGTATTTTCCCGGGTTGACTAAAGGTGAAACAAAACCTGTCATATCGAGAGTTGCTCCAGTTTCCGCAACTTTAGGTGGTTTCATGCGCATTCCCCAATAAACTTTATTGATTCCTTTTCGTTTGGTTCCTGCCATATCGTAAAGCATCATTCCATTTTCATCATAAATCTCGATTCTGACGTCTCCTGAATTCAATCGATCTTTTAAATAGTAAGTAAATACGGCCTGATCGGTATAATTGGGAGCGACAAATTCGCCACCTTGACCTCCTCCGCCTCCAAATCGACCGTTGGTAACGGGTGTTTTCCGGGACGGAAGAAAGGCAAAATCTTTGTTCATCAAATCATTGGTCAAAGATCTTAACGGGCTGATGTCATCCATGATGTATATTCCCCTTCCATGGGTAGCAATTACCAAATCATTGGTCTCGGGATGGATCGCTAAATCCCGAACAAGAGCAAATTCCGGAATATTATTTTTCATCCGAACCCATGTTTCACCACCATCAATGGTCATAAAACATCCCATCTCAGTTCCTAAAAACAAAAGGTCTTTGTTCTTCAAATCCTCTAAAATCTTGTGAGCAAATCCTGTAAATTCAGTGCATTTAAACATCCTCCATGTTTTACCAAAATCACTTGATTTAGCAACATAAGTGTTCATATCACCATAAGCATGGTTATCAAAAGTCACATATACCTCAGATTTATTGAATCTACCAGGTTGAATGCTACTCACCCACGTTCCTTTTGGAATACCGGCTGTAGAATAGTTTGCTGTAACATTGTTCCAGTTCTTTCCTCCATCTGTGGTATATTGCAAATTACCGTCATCGGTGCCAACCCAAACTATATTTTCATCCAATGGCGAATCAGCAATGGTAAAAATGGTACAATGATTTTCAGCTGATGAATTATCTACGGTCAGTCCACCTGATTCTTCCTGCTTTTGTTTGGTTTTATCATTTGTTGTAAGGTCAGGAGATATTTTAATCCATGTTATACCTTTGTCCATTGTTTTATAAAGGTATTGCGACCCGGTATAAAGTACTTTGGGATTTGTAAAGCTCCTAACAATTGGGGTATTCCAGTTAAATCTCAACTCTTCATCACCAGGTCCTTGTTTAGGTTGAATCGACTGAGACATGTTGTATTTACGGTTAATTCTGCCCATGCTACCTCCTTGAGATTCTGCATAAACAACATCCGGATCCTCACCATCCGGCTGAACCCAAAAACCATCTCCACCATATAATCCTTCCCAGTCTCCATTTTTAATTCCACCGGCCTTTTGAGATGGTGCTTTCCAGGACCCATTGTCCTGAAGACCTCCGTAAACATTATAAGGTGATTTGTTATCAAGTGCAACATGGTAAAATTGTGAAACAGGCAAGTTCCAGAAAAAGGTCCAGCTATTGCCTTTATCAAGGCTTTGGTACAATCCTCCGTCAGTTCCCAATAACAAATGTGAAGTATTGGCCGGATTTATCCATAGTGTATGATGATCTGGGTGGATTCCGGCAAAATATTGAGGCTCAATAAATGAGTATCCTCCGTCTTTGCTGATTGAAAATGTATAAGCAGGACGATAAACCCTCTTTGAATCTTTCGGATCTACAACAATGGTGCTAAAATAAAATGGCCTTGCGCACACATTGTTACTTGAACTTTGGTTTTTCCATGTTTCTCCACCATCAGCTGAAATGTATAATCCGGTCTTTTTTGACTCAACAATAGCTAGAAGATTATTGGGCTCACTTGGCGCTAGTGCCAGAGCAACTCGTCCAAAATCACCTTCTGGTAATCCATTGCTCAATTTTCGCCATGTTTTTCCGGCATCCTCACTTTTGTAAATTGCACTGCCCTTTCCTCCAGAATTAAATGAATATGGCGTTCTTTTAAATTCCCAGGTTGAAGCATAGAGTCTATTCGAATTTGTGGGATCCATGATTACTTCAGAACAACCTGCAGTTTCAGAAATATAAAGGATTTTTTCCCAAGTTGCTCCTCCATCTGTTGTTTTATACAGACCCCGATCAGGGTTGCTACCCCATAAATGTCCCGGAACAGCAACATAAACTATATCAGAATTATTGGGATCAATCAAGATTTTGGAGATGTGCTCCGAATTTTCAAGACCAACTTTTACCCAATTTTTACCGGCATCCGAGCTTTTATAAAGTCCATTACCAACAGAAACAGAATTACGCATGTTGCTTTCTCCGGTTCCTGCCCAGACAACATCAGGATGGTTTTGATCAACTGCTAAAGCTCCTATTGACTGGCAGTGTTTATCAAAAACGGGCTCAAATGAAACTCCGGCATTTGTTGTTTTCCAAATCCCTCCTCCTGCGGTACCTACGTAAAAAATACGAGGTTCTTTATTATTAGCATCAACTGCAGTAATTCTTCCACTCATAGCGGCTGAGCCAATGCACCTTGCCTCAATCATTCCAATGGTTGATGAGTTTAATTTGGTTTGTGCTTGTGTTGCTGAGAAAGCTATGCCTAAAGCAGCGAAAATTAAAATTAGTTTTGTCTTCATTGTTGGTTAATTTTTTGATAAAAAAACACCCATCAATCAAAATACGATGAAGTAGTCTGTCAATGGGTGTTTAGTATGTTGAACTTTTTGTTTAGTTCTTCGCAGGCATTTTGAAAATAGCCTCGTCAATTGTTGGATTCACTTCAAATGACTCCCAAGTAATTGGACCGCCTGCCATTTCGTTGTTCATGCTGTAAGCAAAAACAAAGCCTGTCTCTGTTTTCTTGAAATTTGAATACAAAATTGAAACTTCAGTTTCCTTATCTTCCAACTTCAAGATTTTAGTTTCTTTTATCAAATAAAAATTTGTCTTATCAAAAAATTTATATCCAATTGTACCATCTTTTTCAGTTATTTTCACCTTGTGGGTGTCCGTGCCCTCAACATCTTCAGAACCAATCAGTTCAATTTTACTTCCTTTGTCTTTGTAGTTAAGTAAGTCTCCACTCAGATCAGTTTGTTTTTTCATTTCTTTGACCTGATCCTGTGTTAGTGGTTCAGGATTCGGATTGCCATTGAATGGAACAACAGCCCATCCGGAATTATCATATACAACCTGATTCATGGTCATACCCATAATTGATAGATCCATACGGAGTGCTCTGTTATTGATAACTTGCATCGTAATGGGTGCTGTCATGCCAGGCTGAATTTCGATGCTACCAACCATTTTCATAGATTTGATAGAATTGAGTTTATCAACACCTCCTATGGCTGCAAGGTGTTTTTGAACTATTTCATCGGCAGTCTGAGCAGTTAATACTGTTTGGTATGAAACAAATACTGTTAGGATTGCAAAGAAGATTTTTTTCATTGTTTATTTTGTTGATTTAATAATGATACAAATATGGTTTAAATATGGTGATCGCTAAAATTTTATCGGCATGAAATTGAATTTATCAGACAAATGCTAATTATTTTCAGACAAATGATACTTCATTTGACAACTTCAACGTCATCATCGCCACGTTTATCAGCTATTCCGATGTATGTTCCATCCATATTTCGCACGATTGCCTCTACCCTTCCTATATCAGTTCTTGACTCAATAGCATGTCCCATCTCTTCAAGTTGTCTGGTTAACTGTTTGCTCCAAAGCCCATTTTCGACATAAATCTTATCCGGAAGCCATTGTGAATGAAATCTCCCCGCCTGAACAGCATCATAAGGATCCATTTTATGATCAATCAGATTAACCAATACTTGCAATACGGTAGTGATGATGGTTGATCCGCCGGGTGAGCCGACAACAGCAAAAATTTTTCCGTCTTTCATCACCACAGTAGGAGTCATTGAACTGAGCATTCGTTTTCCAGGTTGGATAGCATTTGCTTCCGCACCAATCAAACCATATTGATTTAGGTTGCCCGGTTTAATACTAAAATCGTCCATTTCATTATTCAAAATAAATCCTGCACCATTTACAACAATATTTGACCCGTAGCTTGAGTTCAAAGTGGTGGTTATACTAACTGCATTTCCATCTTTGTCAATGATGCTGATGTGGGTGGTTTCTTCACTTTCATGTGGCAAAGGCATCGTTCCGGCTGAAATCAATTTTGAGGGTATAGCTCTCAAAGGATTAAAATTTCTCATTCTTGATAACAAATACATTGAATCCAACAACTGATGAACAGGAATCTTGACAAAAGCAGGATCGCCAAGGTAAACTGAACGGTCAGCATACGATCTTCTTTGTACTTCAGTTAGCAAGTGTATGTATTGCTTAGATTGAAATCCCATGGTCTTTAGATCATATGGTTCAAGCATTTTTAACATTTGAAGCAGTAAAACACCTCCGCTTGAAGGTGGAGCCATTGAGAGAATCGTGTATCCTCTATAATGCCCTGCAATTGGTTTCCGCCAAACAGATTTATATTTTTTAAGATCATCAAGTGTGATAATTCCCTTATTTTCTGAGATACACTTCACAAGCATTTCTGCAGTTTTACCTTCATAGAATTCTGATCTGCCATTATTCATAATCCTTTGGAGGGTTTCAGCCAAATCAGTTTGTTTTAAGACATCTCCTTGTTTCCATGCTGTAGATCTTACAAAAGGAATAGCATATTTGTTGAGTCTTTTGAATTCAGATTCTGAGTAATTTAGATCATTGGCTTCCTCCGCTGTGATCTTGTAACCATTCGCTGCAAGTTCAATAGCAGGTTTAATCAATAAGTCGAAATTCTTAAGTTTGGAATATTTTTCAAAAATTGTAAAAATACCATCGACCGTACCGGGCACACCAACTGCCAAATGACTTGAAGTAGATAAACCCTCTATTACATCACCTTTGGAATCCAGATAGAGGTCACGATTGGCTGCTGAAGGCGCTTTTTCTCGAAAATCTAGTGTAACTGTTTGGCCCTTTTGATCTGTAAAAACCATGAAACCACCTCCGCCGATATTGCCCGCCGCCGGGTAAACAACCGCTAGTGCCAGTTGCACTGCAATTGCTGCGTCAATGGCATTGCCACCTTGTTTGAGAATATTGGTGCCAACCTCAGATGCCAGCGGGTGAGCTGAAACTACCATACCCATGGATGAAACAGCTTTCTTGTGGATGTTATAACCCAATTTATCGCTGATTGTTGAACTGCAGTCTGTTAACAATACCGATAAAATTAATGCTAGCAGAAGGGTAAATTTGAACCGCATAGTTACATAGAAATTAAAAATATGTGAATTATTATTAGTTGTAATCCGATTTTGGTATGGTATTTGGTTTCATAAATGTAATACTTATAATTGTAAAGCTTCGGCTTTCAACATATCAAATAACAACAATTATAATCCTGTGAACGATTGACCTTTTGAGTAAGGTTTGATCCCAAAACCGTTTTTGGTGATCACAAATCGTTTACAATTGACTTAATCTTCTTTGGTTAAAAAAGGATTATCTCCGTAAACACACATATTGAAACAATCGAATGCTGATTCCCATCGTGGCATCTGTCTTCATTAAAATAATTTGCTATCGCAAATAATTTTGTTTGCCTAGTTATTTTCATGGTTATGTTTTGTGTCATCTGTTCATTCAGATGACACTTTTTTTTTGTGATTACTGCAATTTGATTCATACATTTGCGTTTATTAAGAAATCCTTAACCAAGGTCCAAACATGAGATTTATACAATCTATATTCGTTTTCATTTTAATAGCAGTTGGATTATCTTTGAATGCCCAAGTATTAAGCAATGATTTTTTAAACATTGGTGTTGGGGCACGAGCTTTAGGTATGTCTGGGGCAGTTGCTTCGTCAACCTCAGATGTTACAGCATCGTACTGGAATCCTTCGTCTATGACTTCTCAAACAAATCCACTTTCAGTTGGAGCCATGCATGCAGAGTTATTCGCAGGAATTGCCAAATATGATTTCATCGGAGTAACCAAAACACTTAATGCCGAAAAAAATTCAGTTGGAGGTATTGCGCTAATTAGATATGGCATTGACAACATCCCCAATACCCTGAACTTAGTAAA
>JAEUUM010000271.1 GCA_016787375.1 Saprospiraceae bacterium | reverse complement strand
CTCAGGCACCTATCCAGACATTGACTTTACAGCCAGCGAATAATACTAATGAAGCTCATTTTGCAATATTGGGAGGAGTACCACAAACAGACCCCAATGCTCCTGAGTTAGTTGCAGCATCATGGACCTCGGGAGGCGCACCATATGATTTCAGGGGTGCATTCAAATTTGATTTAAGTTCAATACCCACTACTGCAACCATATTATCTGCCAGTCTTACGCTTTATTCCAACCCAACTCCTTTGAACGGAAACCAGGTTGATGCAAATTCAGGCCCAAATAATGCAATGTATATACGCAGGCTGTTATCCAACTGGAGTTCTTCTACTATTACCTGGAGCAATCAACCTGCATCCTCTGTTTCTGACCAGGTGTTAATTCCTCATACCTCGGCGTCATTTCTTGACCTGACGAATGTAGATGTTAAAAACCAGGTTGCTACAATGGTAGCTACAGGAAATTATGGTTTCATAATAGGCCTCCAAAATGAAACCCCGTATAACTCAAGGATTTTTTGTTCAAGTAAATATTCAAATACGAGCAAGCATCCTAAACTAGTAATAACCTATCAGTAAAGACACTTATTTATACCTTCCCATAAAAGATCAGCTGTTCTCTCCCATGAGAACAACTTTTTTTGTTCCTGTCCCTTACTGATCAATTCATTTCTCAGGTTATTGTCAGAAGAAATCAAGATCATAGCATTTTTAATTTCCGTTTCATCGTAAGGGTCAACTATTAAAGCGGCATTTCCGGCAATTTCGGGAAGTGATGTAATGCCTGATGCAATAATTGGAATTTTACATTGCATCGCTTCTACAAGAGGTATACCAAATCCTTCAAAAAAAGGAACAAAAACAAGTGCATGAGCAGAAGCATACAAGTTATTTAAGGCATCATTATCAACCCTGCCTGTCATAATAATATCCTCTCCAAATTCTGATTGCTTTTTGATTGCAGTTACCTCATCAGATTTATACATTCCTCCGCCTGCAATAAGGAGCTTTATTGCGTTACTGGATTCTCTCCGGAATGCTTCATAAGCTTTTATCAGCCCTACAACATTTTTCCTCGGACTTAAAGTGCCCACAAACAAAAAATAGGGCTTCCCACCGGAAAATTCCAGCCTGGTTTTGACGATGGTACTTTCATCAACTTCCTGAAAAAATGAATTGATTCCGCAATAAACCACATCAATTTTCCGTGAATCTATCTTAAATGTATTCACGATATCCTTCTTGCTGTATTCTGACACTGTAGCCAGGCGGGTTGCCTTATGTGCAAACTTTGGGAAATAATGCCTGTAGTAAATACGGTTTGAAAATTTCAGGAACTCAGGATGATGCATGAAATTGATATCATGTATCACGCCGTACTGAGGACCATCCCAGCCAAGGCATAGCATACCATCGGGTGAAAAATAGATATCTGGCTTAATCTTCTTTAATTTATTGCGGACACTGAATTCGGACCATACAATATTCAATGCGGAATGCTTTGCCGGTGGAAAAAGTTTATGAGGAATAATATTGGGGCCAAATACAAAATCCTTTTCAATCCCTGAATCAAAGAAACAATGAAACTCAACATCTTGATTTTTCTGAGTTATATTTAGTAAGGCATTAAAGGTAAACCATCCAATACCGTCCATTTTCCCTTTGCGGAGTAATCTGGTATTTACAGCAATTTTCATCATTAAGAATAAATTGGTCTTGGGTAAAAAGACCTTACTAATAAGTAAATTGATCTTAATGTCTTACTTGAATAGATCTTTTGAGATACCCTTAGAGAAAATATGTTATTAGTATCAAAATAAT
>JAEUUM010000262.1 GCA_016787375.1 Saprospiraceae bacterium | reverse complement strand
TAAGAATTATTCCTGATGCACGAACAGCTGCATTGGGTGATGCGGGTATAGGTGCAAGTGCCGATGCCAATGCAATGCACATAAACTCATCGAAATTAGTTTTTGCTGACAGTAAGTTTGCTGTAGCTGGTAGTTATTCACCTTGG
This sequence comes from Saprospiraceae bacterium, assembly GCA_016787375.1. GTDB lineage: Bacteria > Bacteroidota > Bacteroidia > Chitinophagales > Saprospiraceae > JAEUUM01. The sequence continues at coordinate 9,867 of JAEUUM010000262.1, read as the reverse complement.
TTACGCGCATTGGGTTTAACAGATGTGTATCTGGCGTATTTATCAGGATATTATAAAATCGACAAAGTCCAAACGTTGGGAATTAGTATGAGATATTTCTCACTTGGAAATATTTCCTTTACTGATGAAAGCGGCAACCCAATAAGAGACGGCAAACCAAGAGAATTTGAACTAGCTTTGGGTTACTCAAGACTATTGGCTGAAAATTTTTCTGCAGGTATCAATGGAAAATTCATATATTCCAACCTTGCAGCCGGTCAAGTTGTAGAAAGTACAGATATTTTTGCAGGAACCGCATTTGCAGCAGATTTATCTCTAACATATCGCAAAAAATTACAAATGGGTGAAACACCGACAACCCTGACATTAGGTGCTGCATTTACTAATATTGGTTCCAAAATTACTTATACCAAATCCGTAAACAAAGATTTCTTGCCAGCCAATATGGGTCTCGGTGCAGGATGGGAATTTAATTTGGATGAACATAACTCCCTAACCCTGCTTTTTGATGCCAACAAATTATTGGTTCCAACCCCTACTGTTGATGATGCAGATAATAACGGAAGACCTGATTACAGAGACAAATCCCCTATTTCTGGTCTATTAGGTTCATTTAGCGATGCACCGGGAGGATTCAGTGAAGAAATGAGAGAATTCAACTTTTCAACTGGAATGGAATACTGGTATGACAAGCAATTTTCGCTTCGACTTGGTTATTATTATGAAGACCCTACAAAGGGAAACAGACAATTTTTAACGACAGGACTAGGAGTCAAATACAATGTTTTCTCACTAAATTTCTCTTACCTGGTCCCAACTTCAAACCAGAGAAACCCATTGGATAATACTCTCAGGTTTACATTTTTGTTTGATTTAGCTTCCTTTAAACCTGAAACTGCAGAATAGGATTATTCGATACAATTTTATTAAAAATTAAAAAAGCCAACTTTTCAGTTGGCTTTTTTAATGCCTGTTAACCTGTAAGCCGGATTCTGTATTTCGGTTTCCCAAAATTTCTATCATTTATCTGGCCTTACTTTCACAAGTAAGATCTAGCTGCCTACCCCCCGAAGCGAATACAAAGCGAGCAACCCTGTTCCAAAAGGAGCTCCGGTGTACATGGCATTGCAACCCACAAGGTTTACCCATGATATCTGTTACCAAATACCATCGTGCGCTCTTACCACACGTTTTCACCTTTATCATACCTAAGTATGAAAGTCTAGTTTTCTGTGGCACTATCTGTTTCATGAAATCCATGAACCCATCCGTTAGATGGTGTGGCGCTCTACGTTGTCCGGACTTTCCTCTTTTTTCAAAGCGATAGAACGGTTAACAGATCTTACAAAGTTGATAATCATTTAATTGATATCCAAATGAAACATGAACTTTTCTTTAATATTATGGAACAAGCAGCGCATCAATAAGGTATAATTACTTGTGATCAACAACAAGAAAATAGCCCTCTTTTTATTTATTGCCATTAGTGCCTTCCTGGCGTTATTGACTGATTATCATTTTGCAGGATCCAAAACACGTTTTTTGGACCAGGATGAAGTTCAAAATCGATTAAAATCAAATGAAAATACTGCAATTAATTTCATAAATTCTTTGTCGGGACAGAAACAGGAATTCATTCTCCCCTCAAAAACAAAAGAGATAAAATTACTTGCTACAAATAATGTAGATATTTTACTTTATGAAAATGATTCACTGGTCTTTTGGACAAATCCGGTAAAAGTTGTTCTTGATTCTCTGGATAATTTTAAGTCCAAGGCGAAGTTTGTTTATCAAAACAACAACATTTATGAAGTTATAAGAAACAATATCAGCCAAAATAATAAAGCCATTATTGTTATACAGGTTTTACCTGAGATGGACCCCAATATTGTCATTTCTGACAGCAAAATTAGTAAGTCAGACATCAAGCTGGTTTCTTTAGATAAGTCGTCAGTTTTGTACGTAAAGAGTAAAATTCAGGTAAATAATATCTGGCATGATTACTTAAGGTTACTACTATTTCTCATTTGCTGCATTTTCTTGTTAAGTTCAATCAAAATTGTATCCACAAGATTAATAGGCATAATACCTGAATGGGCAGTCTCAGCTTTTATATTATTCGGGGTATTCGGATTAAGATTGGTCTATTCACTTGCCGATTTATCGAGCTACTTTAATGGGCTGAGTATTTTTAGCAAAACCTTGAATTCAGCATATCTAGGGTCATCTATTGGCGATTTTTTATTAAATGCAGTCATCTTTTTGTGGGTGGTAATCTATTGGTTTAACACATTCAAGGCAGTGTCTTACGACCATCTGAACACAAGAATTCGCTGGGTTTTAGGTATTTCTATATATTTTGCAATCGTTTTGGGAATCATCATGATAACCGGAATAATCAAGAGTACAATACTTGAGTCCAATATTTACTTCGACTTCGAAAATATATTTAATCTCAATACCAATAGTTTCATTCTAATCCTTGGGTTGATGATCGTTTTCATAACCCTCTTTTTATTTAGTCAACGGTTGATGTTTACCATTGACTTATTGAAATTGAATAACGTACAAAGAATTACTTCGATATTAATCAGTTTGGCACTTATGTATTTATTTTTAATTACCGTGCCTATCGTAGGAATCAATGTGAAGTTTTTCCTATTTATATTGATGTATTTGCTATTGCTGGATTTCTATAGTGATTCCACCACCACTGATTTTACATGGCTGATGATATGGTTAATCATTTTTTCGAGTTTTTCTGCTGCGTTACTTTTTACATATAATCAAGGAAAAGAGCAAATACAATTGAAGCAATATTCAAAGCTATTGTCAAATCCGAGAGATAAAGTTTTGGAGGAAAACTGCAAAAAGTTTTTGGATGAAACCAACCGTACAACAAAATCAATTGAAAATTTTAGACTTTCAAGCAATACTTATATATCCAAATTTTATTATCCTAAAGATACATTTGTCGGCAAAAAGGTTTCAATTTGGTATCCGACTGAAATCGAGAACCTAACTTGGGGAATAATGAGGGAAAATGGAAATACGGTATACAGATTTTGGCCTACTAAGACTTCGAAGCCCATATATTTAGAAACTAAAGACTACATTGAATTCAGTTTACATTCAGGTATTCAGCCAAAAGATGGTAATACCTACAAAGGAATGATAAATCTTGATAAATACGGGTTTGCTTTGTTTTACAAAAACCGCTTAATATTTCAAAATGCAAATTTCCAAAATAACGAAATTGATAAGTCAAATGCCAAGTACAAAAATTTGATCAATCAAAAATTCATGGTTATTGGAAACAGAAATCTGGACCCAACTGGAAGAGAGGTCGAAATAAACAAGATTGGTGGTGGATTTATCAAGTTATTAAGTCTGTTCTCTTACCTATTTGTTCTATTGGCAATGACTTTTTTAACATTCATCGCTCTCAACACATTCTTCAAATTTATTCCGGGGATTTATATCTTTGAAAATCAATCAGATATTACATTAAGAAACAGGATTCAAATAGCAATTATTTCGATGATTGTTGTCTCATTTTTTGCTATCGGAATAATTACAATTACCTATTTTAATTTTAGTAATAAGAAAGCCTTATCAGAAAGTTTAATCAGAAAAATTACGAATATATCAAATAAACTGAGTCAGGACTTATCCGTGTCTAAGTCAGTTGATCTTAAAAACTATAGTGCCGATTTGGAGTCAGAAATTATTGTATATGACAAAGCAGGTTTAATCACCAATTCATTTCCAGCAAATATTGAAACCATTGATCCTTCACTAAAATACCTGGTAAAACATCCAATTCTTTTCAATTATTCCAATGGTTTGCAGAATGAAGAAAGCTTTTTCCAAAATTTTGATCATTCATATTTGATTCACACAATCAGAGGACAAAATTCAATGATAAGCGGTTATATTGCTTTGCCTTATTCAAAAACTGATATCACAACAAATCCCCAAATAGCTGATTTTATTGGTGCATTGATCAATACTTATGTATTTCTACTTCTTATAGCTTCCGCTCTTGCATTGGCGGTTGGCAGATCAATCACAAAACCACTTTTTGCATTGGGAGACAAACTCAACCGATTGAAACTGGGTAAACAAAATGAGCCGATTACATGGTCAAAAAATGATGAAATTGGTTTCCTTGTTAAAGAATACAACCAAATGATTATCAAACTTGAACAAAGTGCAAATTTACTCGCAAAATCTGAACGAGAGGAAGCATGGAGAGAAATGGCCAGACAAGTAGCTCACGAGATTAAAAACCCCTTAACACCGATGAAATTAAATATTCAATATCTTTTACATAGCTACAATGCGGATATTGAAACCAGAGACCAAAGAATCAAAAATATTTGTGGTGTCTTGATACAACAAATTGAAAATCTCTCTGCAATTGCAGGTACTTTTGGTGAGTTTGCACATGAACCCAAACCCAATAATGAAGAATTACACTTAAATAGCATAATTACAGGTATTTTTGAACTGTTCGAAAAAACCGGCAACGATAAGCTCAGTTTTACAAAAAAAATAACCGATGAGGACATTTTTGTATACGCGGATAAAAGTCACCTCATTAGAATTATCAATAATTTGCTTAAGAATGCTATCCAGGCAATACCTAATGATCATTCAGGCAAAATATTTGTAAGCCTATACAAAGATATTGACAAAGCGATCATACAAATAAAAGACAACGGACACGGTATAGATGATTCTAAAAAAGAAAAAATATTTATTCCTAACTTTACAACAAAATCGAGTGGCTCGGGGCTTGGTTTACCAATTTGTAAGAAACTTATAGAATCAATGGATGGTGAAATATTTTTTGAAACAGAGGTAAACAAAGGCACCAGTTTCTTTGTTAAACTGCCAATAAAGATTTGATCAAAATTATTAAATCAAAATTCGTTTTATTCTATGGGTAATGTTTTAATTATTCTTGCAGCTGCCTGCGGAATGGAATTGGTAGCTTGGGTAGCTCACAAATATCTTATGCACGGTTGGTTGTGGTCATGGCATGAGGATCACCACAAACCACATTTTGAAAAAACCGGCTTTTTTGAAAAAAATGATTTATTTTTCATCGTCTTTGCTATTCCAAGTGCCCTGTGTTATATGCTCGGATCTTTAACAATTTACAGAGAATTGCTATTTGTGGGAATTGGTATCTCCATATATGGTTTGATTTATTTCTTGATTCACGATGTATATATTCACAGACGATTTACTTGGTTTCGCCAACTGGATAATCCCTATTCAAGGGCTATATTAAAAGCTCACGGCGCGCATCATGCCGTGATTACTAAAGAAGCAGGAGAGTCATTTGGCTTACTACTCGTGGACTTAAAATATTTTAAATCTAATAAGGAACGAAAGAAAAAATCAGAAAAGTAACTTACTAATACTTTGGCAACGTAAAATAAAACTTGGTTCCAACACCAGGTGAACCGTCAAACCAAATCCTTCCTTTTTCTCTTTCAATAATTTTTTTACAAATAGCCAGACCCATTCCGGTTCCCGGATATTTAGAATCATTGGGGTGGAGTCTTTGAAATATTTTAAACAACCTATCAGCTTGTTCATTATCAATACCTATACCATTATCTTGAATTTTAAATAAAAACTCTTTACCTCTGTCTTCTGCTGAAACTACGATCACAGGGTTCCTGTTATCAGATTTATACTTTAAAGCATTGCTGATAAGGTTTGAAAATATTTGTACCAAAAGGGTTTTACTAAAATTGACAACCGGCATGTTATAGCATTGAATACTTGCATTGGACTCATTTGTTGCTGCCATAAGATCTTTAATTACCTCTACAAGCACTTCGAGTGTATCGGTTTGTTCATGAGGAAAATGTTTTGAACTTAACCTTGAATACATAAGCATCCCCTGAATCATGTTGTACAATCGCTCAGAGGCGTCGATCATGAAATCAAAATCTTCATTTATTTCCGGGTCATTTAATTTATCAAGATGGGATTTTCTGATAATCTGAGCAAAACTCCTGATCGTTCGAACAGGCTCTACTAAATCATGAGAGATAATATAACTTAACTCATCAAGTGAATTCTGTAAAAGTAATTGTTCATCGATTTGAATTTTATTCGTCAAATTAGAATCATTATTATGTATCTGCACCATCTTTTCTCCTGATTCAAGCGATGTCACATTTACGAATGCTTCAATTTTAATACCGTTGATATTGTATGAAAATGCTGTAAGCGATTCCTTGGGTATGGTGTTAATCTCCATCAATAAAGCAGATACTACATCCTCATGAGATGAATTGATATTGAAGTATTTTTGTACAAAATCTATCGTGGCAGTATTATAATAACGGAGATCATTTGGCGCCCTGTAAATGATCAATGGATGGGCAAATGATTCAAATATGTTAGATGGTATTGAATCGATTTCAAATTTCAACTCACCGGAATTCTTCTGAAGTTTATATGTGCCCAAAAACAAAAAAGAGAAAAAAATCGTAAAATCTGAATTTAACAATTCCTGAAAAAAGGAATATATTTCGGTTTGGCACATTTGAATTTGCGTAATGTAATAAACATTTAATAAGAAGCTAATTTTATGCCAATAAAAAAGCCGCTAACAATAAATTAGCGGCTCTGGTATAATTATGTAATTTTTATATCAATTTACGCATTGTCTCACCGATTTCAGCTGGTGAATGTACAACGTGAATACCACATTCAGCCATGATTTCCATTTTTGCCTCAGCGGTATCATCAACTCCACCTATTATCGCTCCTGCGTGACCCATTTTACGTCCTTTTGGTGCGGTTTGACCGGCAATAAACCCAACAACAGGTTTTTTGTTGCCTGAAGCTTTGATCCATCGAGCTGCTTCAGCCTCCAGGGATCCACCAATTTCCCCAATCATTACAACGCCTTTTGTCTCCGGGTCATTCATAAACATCTCTACAGCTTCTTTTGTGGTTGTGCCAATAATTGGGTCTCCACCGATTCCAATCGCAGTAGTGATACCTAGTCCAGCTTTTACTACTTGGTCTGCTGCCTCATAGGTTAATGTTCCTGACTTTGAGACAATTCCGATGTTTCCTTTCTTAAACACAAAGCCGGGCATAATACCAATCTTTGCTTCGTCAGCCGTAATTATACCTGGGCAATTGGGTCCAATCAAAGTACATTGAAATTTCTCAATATAAGCTTTTGCCTTTAACATATCCTGAACAGGAATACCTTCGGTGATACAAACAATCACTTTTATTCCAGCTTCTGCTGCTTCCATGATGGCGTCCGCGGCATAAGCAGGAGGTACAAAGATAATCGTGACATCTGCCCCGGCTTGTTGAACTGCATCATATACCGTATTAAATACAGGTTTGTCTAAATGTTTCTGCCCACCTTTGCCTGGTACTACACCACCAACAACATTTGTACCGTAGGCAATCATCTGTTCTGCATGGAAAGTACCTTCCTTTCCGGTAAATCCCTGAACAATTACTTTTGAATTTTTATTTACTAATATTGACATTCTAATTATTTACTTTTATCTAAAACTATATAAACTTCTTCGTTAGGTTTGTGCATCAAATACTTTTCACGAGCATATTTTTCAAGGTTGTTTTCAAATGCATCTTTTTCATCTTTCAATCGAGCAATTTTTTCAACATACATAGATTTTTCTTGCTTCAATTTACGCACATCACTCATTAAACCAAATTGAGTAAAAATATTGTATCTGTCTAAGAATACCATCCAAAAAATAAAAAGCACAGCTGTGATTGCATATTTATTCAACAACCATTTAGGTATTTGGGAAACTAATTCTCTAATTTTACTCATGATGACTAAATTTAAGGTAAAGTTACAACCCTTTTAACAAATTTTTACCAGGATAATATGCTGTCTCGCCAAGTTCTTCTTCTATTCGCAACAATTGATTATACTTTGCGATCCTGTCAGATCTTGATGCAGAACCTGTTTTAATTTGCCCGGCATTCAATGCTACAGCCAAATCAGCAATTGTGGTATCTTCAGTTTCGCCGCTTCTGTGACTAATGACAGCAGTATATTTATTTCTGTAAGCCATATTTACTGTATCTATTGTCTCAGATAGGCTCCCAATTTGATTTACTTTTATCAGAATTGAATTGGCTATTTCTCTATCAATACCCATTTTCAATCTGGCGGTGTTCGTAACAAACAAATCATCCCCAACTAACTGGATTTTTGAACCCAACTTTTTAGTGATCAATGACCATGAATCCCAATCATCCTCATGTAATCCGTCCTCAATTGAGAAAATTGGATATTTGTTTGCCCAATTTACCCAAAACTCTACCATCTCCTCTCCTGTCAATTTCTTCCCTCCCGACTTATGAAAGTCGTACAATTTATCCTTTTCATTGTAGAACTCACTTGCAGCGGGATCCAAAGCGATCATAATATCTTCAAATGGTCTAAACCCGGCTTGTTCAATGGCTTTCATCACAAGCTCTATGGCTTCTTCATTCGATTGAATGTTGGGTGCAAACCCACCTTCATCACCAACATTTGTTGAATAGCCTTTTGCCGATAACACTTTTTTTAAAGTATGAAATACTTCAACTCCCATTCTTAATCCATCACGAAAAGTATCGGCACCAACAGGCATTATCATGAATTCCTGAAAATCTATTTTATTATCTGCATGTGAACCGCCATTTAAAATATTCATCATGGGTACAGGCAAGGTAAATGAATTAACACCACCTATGTATCTGTATAATGGTTGATCACTTTCAGAAGCTGCCGCTTTGGCAACAGCAAGGCTTACTCCAAGTATAGCGTTGGCACCTAATCTCGATTTATTCGGTGTACCATCAAGTGAAATCATTGAAGAATCTATAGCTCTTTGATCAAAAACATCTAAACCTATCAATTCCTCTGAAATTTCGTCTTCAACAAAATTAACTGCATTCAGAATGCCCTTTCCCATGTACCTTTTGGAATCGCCGTCACGCAATTCGACTGCTTCATGTTTGCCAGTAGAAGCTCCTGAAGGAACAGCAGCACGACCGTAGCCACCGGCTGCGGTAATAACATCAACTTCAATGGTTGGATTCCCTCTGGAATCCAAAATTTCACGTGCGTTTATATCTACTATTGCACTCATTCAATTAATTTTGGTTTAACAATTCAATAAATTCATCAAAAAGATATCTTGCATCATGCGGACCGGGTGCAGCTTCAGGGTGGTATTGAACTGAAAACCCATTACCATTTACCAGTTTTATCCCTTCAACCGTGTGATCATTTAAGTTTATATGAGATACTTGTACAATTTCTTTAAAGTCATCTATATTACTTGCATCAAGTCCAAATCCATGATTTTGGCTGGTAATTTCACACTTTCCACTTATTAAATTCTTAACCGGATGATTGATACCTCTATGCCCGTGGTGAAGTTTATAAGTTCCTATACCGATACCGAGACCCAACAATTGGTGGCCAAGGCAAATTCCAAATATTTTTTTATTCAATTTTAAAATATCTCTTACAGTTTGAATAGCATAATCCATGGAAGCCGGATCACCCGGACCATTGGATAAAAAATAACCATCAGGATTCCATGATTCCATTTCGTTAATGGTCGTTTTAGCTGGAAATACCTTTAAGTAACAATTTCGATCAGCGAAACAGCGTAAAATATTTTCTTTCACACCAAAATCTAAAACTGCAACTTTATATTTCGAATTTGGATTACCATATTCATAAATTTTCTTTGTTGAAACGGCAGATGCCAATTCAAGTCCTTCCATTGAAGGAACTTTAGCTAATAATGCTTTTAGTTGGTTAATATCCAGTATTTC
>JAEUUM010000248.1 GCA_016787375.1 Saprospiraceae bacterium | reverse complement strand
TTCTTCCTTTTGTTCAGCATTAAATTTTACAGGATAAAAGTAGGTATTTATATATTTTGCTACTGCATCATCCTCAAATGTTGTAGCATCCATTCTTTTACACCAACCACACCAATCAGTGAACAAATCAACCATGATTATTTTAGGACTTTTTCCTTGGAGAGCAACGGCCTCTTCCCAGGTGTACCATTTTATTTTCTTTTCTGTATTTGAAGTTTCTTTTATTGGATCACCACAATTAGCAAATGAAGTAATGGCAGTCAGAAGTAAAAAGATTAAGGTTGAAACAGATGATTTCATGTTTGGTGTTTAATAATTAAAAACGAAAAAGTGTTTTCTTTGTTCAATTATACAAAGGTCAACAATGCGAAAGAAATATGCAATAGCAATAGGGGGGGCAAGTGGCTCAATTTATGCTAAAAATTTGTTAAATAGACTTAAATCAATCGATTCACAACTGGAAGCAGTAGGGTTGGTGCTCAGTGATAATGCAAAGTTTAATTGGCAATTTGAATTGGGAAATACTGATTATGAAAATTATGGATTTAAAATTTTCGATAAGGGTGATTTTATGGCGCCTTTTGCAAGTGGATCTGCTAATTATGATGGTTTAATTGTTTGTCCTTGTTCAATGGGTATACTTGGCAGAATTGCAAGCGGCATTTCGGATGATTTAATTACCCGAACAGCTGATGTAATGCTCAAAGAAAGAAAAAAACTCATCTTGGTACCACGTGAAACACCATTCAACCTTATCCACCTTCGTAATATGGAGACGATAACCTTAGCGGGTGGAATAATTTGCCCTGCTGTACCTTCATTTTATAACAAACCTGCAACACAGGATGAAATAGTCATGACGGTGGTAGACAGGGTTTTACAACTGGCCGGATTTGAACTTGATACATATCGTTGGGGGGGAAACTAACTCCAAATACCACTCAAGCTTAAAATTTAAAACACTTAAAAACGAGGTTTTTCGTTTCTAAATTACGAATAAATTAGTCCAAATAAATTGTCTTTATAATTTAGTAAAACGTAAAGGTGAAAATTGGCCGTCAGCAGAAATGATCATGTAATTTCCAGCAGGTAGTGAACTTATGTTCAACTGCACTTCATCTTTTCCTTGATCTATTGTGAATTGTTTTAGTGTAAAACCAGAACTCTGTGAAATGACATTAAATTTAATTTCCGATTCCGGTTTGGTTGGTAACATCAAGGTTATTTGATTTTCAGCTATGCTGGGAAATAATTTAGGCCGCTTTAGAACTTCATTTTTTATCGACCTTATCGGACTGAATGAATATTTCTTGTCAAAATCCACCTGTTTAATTCTGTAATAATTTGTACCTGAGAAGGGGAATCTATCTTCCAAGGTATAGTTGTTGGTTTGAACGGTTGTTCCTGATCCGTCTACTTGTCCGATGTCACTGAAATTTATTCCATCAATACTTTTTTCAGCTATAAAATAATCACAGTTTTCTTCTGAGGCAGTACTCCAAGACAATCTATTCTGGTTACCGGTTGTAATAACATTAAATGAAGACC
>JAEUUM010000206.1 GCA_016787375.1 Saprospiraceae bacterium | reverse complement strand
TACAGGTAAAATGATGTTTGGATTGAATGACATGCTCCAAAATGGTGCACTCCCTGAAGGGACAAAAGTAATAGCAATTCATACGGGAGGACTTCAAGGAGCTTTTGGGTTCCAAGAAAAAGGGGTGAAATTGAATTGGTTGGAAGATCCTGGTTGTGAGGAAGCAATAGCCATCAAAGAATACATGCTGTAGTTCAATAACCAAATACAGGGACTAAAATCGCATAAAATTTAACATTAAAGAATTAGTTCAGTTCAGATTCTTAATTATCTTTACCAAGAGTATTTTACAACTTTACTGCTGTATTTGAGATTGATTTACTGGATTAATTGAAAGTAGGAACCCGCCAAATCATTTACAAAACAAATCAGACTAACTATGAGCACGCCAATCATAATCATCATTATGGGTCTATTTATATTTTGGGGACACTACATGAATGGTGTTTTTGAAAGAAAAAGTATACCGGATGTTTTGGGTCTCATGTTGCTTGGTTTGTTGCTTGGTCCCATATTTAACCTTGTTGACACCACTGCATTTGGGAAGTTTGGCTCTATTTTTTCAAATCTGGTATTATTGTTTATTCTGTTCGAAAGCGGTACTGATTTGAAATTCTCAGAGGTAAAAACATCATTAAAGGCTGCTGCTGGAATCACTACAATTGGATTTTTCTTTACATGGTTTACCTTGGCTCCACTTTGTTATTTTGTTTTGAATATACCACTTTTGCCATCCCTATTTATCGGGGCAACTTTGGGGGGCACATCTTCGGCAGTGGTGGTAGGTCTGGTGAAAAAAATCAAAGTCACTCCCAAAACGGCAACCACATTAATTATGGAATCTGCGGAAACCGATGTATTCACATTGGCGGTTCCATTGAGTATACTGGGTCTGATGATTACCGGACAAATGCAAATGAGTTCTGTGCTGTCTCTATTTATTTCTTCAATTGTCATTTCGCTGGTAATTGGTATAGGAGGTGCATTTCTATGGACCTTTATTTTGGGTAAATTCAGAGGTCTAAAGAATACAAAATTTATGACTCCTGCATTTCTGTTTATTTTGTATGGTATAACAGAATATCTTAATTTCAGTGGTCCTTTAACTGCCTTATCATTTGGTGTGGCAATAGGCAATCTTGATTATTTTGAACCTAAAATACTTGAACGAATTATTCCTAATCAAGATATTGTATTAGCAAAAGACGAAAAAGATTTTTTCAGTGAAATGGTTTTTCTTCTCAGGACTTTCTTTTTTGTTTACATCGGAATGAATATCAAAATAAATGACTTGTTTTGGTTGTCTTGGGGAGCTGGGTTTACCGGTATTTTGTTTTTGGTAAGAATTGTAGCTGTAAAAATCGTCATGCATAAAAACACACCTGTTCTCGACAAAGGTGTGATATCATTTATGATTCCGAAGGGATTGGGTGCAGCTGTAATAGCGACATTGCCTTTACAGCAAGGTCACCCATATGGTACCACGATTCAAGCAATTTGCTTTTCGATAATTTTGTTCAGTACATTATATTGTTCAATTTTATTTTTCCTTATTAAAAAAGAGATAACCTTACCTCTCTATAGATTTATTTTTGGGAAGGACAAAATTGTTTCGTAGCGAATTATAAATGTTCAATCTTAATTTTTGATAAAGTCTTTTGAAATCATCGCGACACAAAATGCTTGGTCTTCCAAGTTTCTTTCAATCAGGTATTTTGCATATAGTTGTAAACCAATAGCAGGTGATGGTTGAGACAAAATTTCCTTTAGTTTTGTATCCTTTTCCTTAAATTCATTTATTTCTGATTGAGATGGAAAAGCTGGCTTACTTGCAAAAACGCCAATATCATAACCGGTAAAAATTTCGCTGTTCTTTATTTCAGCAGGTAGTTCATCATATCCGATGGGCAGGGTGTTTACCGGTTGATTTAAATCAAATATACAATCACCCTTTATTCTGGCATACCATGTTCGGCCCATTCGTGCAACAAGATCAATTTTTTGTGGATCTATCCTGTTTCGATCATCCATTACAGATTTTGAGACATGCATCTTAGTGACTTCACAAATAATTAAGTGTCCTGCTCCTCCTTTATCTCCTAATGGAATAACCTCTTTAACCTTACATTCCATGTGTACCGGCGATTCTTTTACTCTGTATGGTTTAATGGTATCTGAAGGCAAGGGAGTAAGGCCAGCTTTTGCAAATTCATCAACGTTGGGAGCGTATTCAACACTTGTTATAGCCATTTGTCTGACAATGGCATAATTTACCACATTTATAACAACTTCTTTGTTTTGAATGATGTTGTGTAGGGTGTCTTTGGTTACATTGTTTTCTACTTTTCGATTAGAAGAGAAAACCAGAATCGGGGGGTTTGAGCTGAAAGCATTAAAAAAACTATAAGGTGCCAAATTTGGAGTGCCGTCATCATCCAGGGTTGAAGCAAAAGCGATTG
>JAEUUM010000468.1 GCA_016787375.1 Saprospiraceae bacterium | reverse complement strand
CCTCTATTATCTTTATTCGGAAATCCTTTCGGATATGTTAAAGGAAAATCAAACATAGTTGTCCAAACTCCATTTCCTGGATTAAGTTTGTATAAAAATGCTCTTAGATTCGACTTATTGTTACTTGATTCACCATCGCATATAACTCCTATGTATAAAAAACCTTTATACCATTTTAGACCCATAGGGCGAAAATTACCTCCAATGCAACTCGGATTGGTAATTGGCCATGATGTAATGTTTGCTGAAGTAGGTTTTGTCCCATTACTATTATATGTTGTCAAATCAATTCGATAAAGTTTTTTATCAAACATATTTACAAAATATAATTGATTTCCATTTTCAGAAATATCCATATCTCCGATGCCCTCCTTACATGTTTTTGCTAAACCTTCAGGATCAACACTTGATCCAGAAACACTTTTATTCAATCCTCGAGTAAAATTATCTGAAATTGACCCTACATCTATACCAAAATCTGTTTCAACATCCCAGCTATCAGCTAATCCTGTATTAGGATCAACAACATATATGCCACCAATACCTTTTGGTCCTAAACCTGAATGCCGTCGAATGAATGCTGATACAAAAAGTTTATTGGTGTATTTATTATGAGCTAAACCCCATGTACATCCAATTTCATCTGCTTTTGCTAAACTTAGAGTTTTAGATGGATCTCTTGCTCCTTGAGCATTATAATCAACTTTAAGAAGCGCATCCATATCCTTTACATTCCCAGTTGGATCCAATGGATTACCAGAGGGCATTTGAGAAAGGAATATTGCAGGATTAGCACTTGCAAATTCGGAATTTTCTAAAACTCCAAGATCAATATTGCAATCGGGAGCCTGAATAAACTGAGTAGTTGTTCTACCGTCTGTTCCATTCAATGTGCCTTGTCTAGCATAATTAGGAAGATTCGAAAATTCAACTCTTATTGGATATGCATTACTTGGTATATTCAAAGACCATCTTCCATATTTTTGTGATGTAGTTGTATAAACTAATCCATTTATATCTATTGCTTTGATTGTGACTCCAACTACACCAGTTTCAGTTTCGTCTGATGTTCTAATTCCATCTGCATTGAAATCAAAAAAAACAGTTCCCCCAGACATTGTTCCACTACAATCAAGAGGTGTGCAAGCTGCTGGCAAGGAAAAAGTATTGCTAATAGCGTTACAACTAGTGGTTGTGGAAAAACTAGCACTTGCTGTTAACCCAGTCGCACCATTTGCATCCATTTCAAAGGTTACTAGTTGTGGAGATACTATTATTTGATTGGCAGTAGCGTAGGTGACTGGTGGAACAGCATGATTCAGATAAGTTACTGAAATTGTTCCAGGGGTTATTGTTCTCGTAGCAGGTGAACTGCCTGGAGGGCCTGTTACAATTATGTTTTGACCCGTAGGGGCATTACTCCATGAGACTTCAATAACAATTTTGGTCTTTGAAGCACTTCCGTTCCAATAGCAACCAGATGCTCCAGCATCTAAGTTAATAGAACATTGACTATATAAATTATTATTTATAAATATAATTATAAGTAATGTAGAGATGTAATTAATAGATTTCATAAAATTAATAATTGTTTTAAAGATAAATCAATCATTAATCCAAAATCACTACATCTAAAGGTGAATCTTTAGGATGTAATTATTTTATATATTAAATTTAAAGAATACCATATTTTTATATATTAAATATTTTATAGATTTATGTTTGATTAAAAAATTATCAAAAAATTTTATGTTAATGAGGAAATGTAAGCTCCCCCAAAACTAGAACGGTTTAAAAGTAGAAAAATTTAATTAAATTTGAACACTTAAACCAAAATGAACCATCTGCTCTTCACAAAGAATTAATTTCTTTGAATAAGGCAATAAAACAGCTTCACATATTTCCTCAATCAAATTTAATGGTTTGAAATTTCACAAAAGTAAAATGGGTAGCCATTATCTTAGTTGATAATGGTCATCAGATTTAATGATTCTTGTCATAACTGATATTGAACCGTATTTCTGTGTGTTTTTCAATTTATTTCTGTGTAGGAGATTCTCAGACTTTAATTCAAGAATATAAAATGAAATTCCATATTTGGGCGATATATTGACGTGAATGGATTGGGACAAAAGTTGAGGGTAAGTCAGCATCGAGACAAAAATGACTGGAATCATTATTCGTCTCGACCCTCGATGTGAGATGAATATTTTGAGATGAAGGACTTTAGTCTGGCTTTTGATAGGTATTTAAGTTTCAACTCTAGAATAACAGCCTCTGATCGATTTTCTTTTTTAGTAAACCAAAGCAAGTCCCAAGGAGCAAATTTGGAGGAGTAATTCTCATACCACTTTTTATGTCGTTCAAGTCTAGCATACACATCATTGGTG
>JAEUUM010000100.1 GCA_016787375.1 Saprospiraceae bacterium | reverse complement strand
TTGATCTTAGAATTTACAAAAACCTACAAACCTGACCCCATCGCCACCCAAGCGGTTATAGAAATTGCCGATTATTATTACAACAAAAAAGAATATGATAAAGCTTTGAGTTTTTTCCAAATGATTGATCAGTCGGGTTTGACTCGTGAAGAAAGAGGTTCGTTGCGGTTTAAACAAGGTTATTGTTACTTTGTGAAAAAAGATTTTAAAAAAGCCAGGACTGCATTTTATCCAATGAAAGATGAGAAAACTGATTTCTTCTTTCCAATCAATTATTACTATGGATTAACTGCTTTCTATGAAGGTGATTATAATGAAGCAGTAAATAGTTTCAAAAAACTGGAAACATCCAAAAAATATCAAAAGTTTATTCCTTACTACTTGTGTCAAATATATTTTGCTCAAAAAAAATACGATGAACTGATCAAATACGGTTCTGCCAAATTTAATGAATCTGAGGTCAATGATAAAAAAGAATTAGGTCTTTTGGTAGGTCAGGCTTACTATGAGAAAAAAATGTACACAGAAGCTTTGCCATATCTTGAATTCTATGCTCAGGGAAGTCCCAAAATGAGAGAGAATGACTTCTATCAATTGGCCTACACTCAATATAAAGCCGGATTTTATGCTAAAGCAGCTGAAAATTTTGAACAACTTACCCAAACTAAAAATGCTTTAGGCCAAAATGCTCTATTTTGTTTGAGTGATTGCTATTTGAGATTAGACAACAAACAATCAGCCAGAAGTGCATTTCGAAAAACAGCCGACTTGGATTTTGATAAAAACCTAAAGGAAGAAGCTCTTTTCAATTTTTCAAAACTGAGTTACGAATTAAAAAATGATCGGGAAGCTATCGAGACTCTTGAGACTTTTCAACGCAGCTCTAAATTTTACAACGATGCCCAAAATTTAATGGGAACAATTTTTCAGGAAACAAAAGACTATGAAAATGCGATTAAAATCATGGATGGGCTGAAAACGAAAACCCCAAAGATTCAGGAGGCATACCAAAAAGTTGCCCTATTGAAGGGAATGCAACTTATCAGTATCGGTGATGATTCTCGCGCAGATGAATTTCTAACGAAATCTCTCAATTTCCCAATTGATGGCGGGTACAAATCTCAAGCACTCTACTGGAAAGCTGATATTGCACATAAAAATAAACAATACGATATAAGTAATGATTATTTAAACAAATATGCGACAAGCTCCAGAACCACAAACAACATCCCGGAAGAATCATCACCCGCTATGGCGTCTTATCTTGCAGGCTATAATTATTTTAAGCAAAAACAGTATGGTTCAGCTTTGAATAATTTTGAAGATGCAATCAATAAAATAAAAAGAACCAATGTCAAGAATGAAACCATTAAGCAGACAATACTGCCTGACGCTTCTCTCAGAGCTGGTGACTGTTATTTATCTAAGAATAATTATAACAGTGCGTCAAAATATTACAATGAAGTCATTGACAACAAATATAACGGGTATGTTTATGCAATCTTTCAATCTGCAATAATCAAAGGATTGAAAGGAAAAAAATATGACAAAGCTGTAGACCTACAAACATTAATTGAAGATTATCCAAAAAATGAATATGCAGATGAAGCACTTTTTGAACTTGGTGGTACATATCAAGAATTAAATGAAAATGAAAAAGCTAAGAAAGCTCTAAAAACATTGGTTACAGATTACAAAAATAAATCTGACTTAATCAACAAAGGTTTGCTTAGATTAGCATTGATATATTATAATCAAGGAGACAGTAAAACTGCAATTGACTATTACAAACAAGTGCTTGACAACAATCCCACCAAAAAGGAGTCAGCTGATGCATTGGCAGCGCTAGAAGAAATATATGTGAAAGACCTTGGGCAGCCGGATGAATATTTTGCAATCAGAGCAAAAACCGGATACAGTGTTTCTGAAGCTTCAAAAGATTCAGTAAACTTTCAGGTAGCTGAATCACAATACGAAAATGGCAATTATGATAAGGCTGTTTTATCTTATACCAATTATATAAACAAATACCCCAAAGGATTCAATGTAGTTGTTGCATACTTTCATAGAGGGGAAAGTTACTTCCAATTAAAAGATTATAAAAATGCCGCCCCGGATCTGGAGTTTGCGCTTCAAGCTAAAAACAGCTCATTCCGTGAAAAATGTCTGGGAAAACTAGGGTTCATAGCATATTCAATTGACAAAAATTACCGGGCATCTTACGACTACTTCACACAACTTGAAGAACTTACAACTGCTGATAACGTTAAATTTGAAGCACAAATTGGCGCAATGCAGAGTGCTTATAAAAATGCAGACATTCAAGCAGTAAAAACCTTTGCTTCCAAAGTTAGTAAAAACCCAAAAGCCTCTAAAAGTCAGGTTGCAAATGCATCATTTTATTTAGGTAAAATAGAATTTGACGGTGAAAACTATTCTGCGGCAATTCCTTATCTTGAAAAAGTTAGCGCTAATCTGGACAATGAAACTGCAGCTGAGGCCAGGTATCTTACTGCTGAATCATATTTTGAACTTAAAAATCTTGACAAAGCAGAACAAATTTGTATAAACTCAAATAAAGAAAGTGCCGGATTTGACTACTGGATAGCAAGATCGGTTATCCTTTTATCTGATATAAATGTTGAAAGGGATGATCTTTTAAATGCCCGGGCAGCATTGGAAGCAGTAATTGACAACTACAGCAATGATAAGGAATTGGTGAACATTGCCCAGCAAAAACTTAATGCGCTTGAGAAAAAAGAACAATCTAAAAACAGAATCAGATCAGACAAGAGTGGTCAAAATTTTGAATTACAAAACGATAAATAGTAACACCATGAAACAACTATCATATATCTCATGCTTATGCTTTTGCATTTTTAGCTTTGGCTTATCAGATGTAAATGCACAAAAAGAATTACCTACCGAGAAGGTGGATGTATTCACCAGTTTTCAAGCTACTATTAGAGACAAAGATAAACAAACACTTAAACCTGTTCTTCCGGATGCTACGACCAATCCTCAAGCACTGAAATATCAGGTCAATCAACTGGATCCAGCCAATGTTTCTTATGACCCACCAGGAATCAGACCATTGGCAATGAAAACTGAAAAGGGCCCCAAAGCTTACAATGGATTCGCAAAATTAGGATATGGAATTCCATCTTCACTTTATGCCAACGCCGGCTATCACTACAGCTATGAAGATAAATTTAAAATTTTCACCAACATTCTGCACCATTCAGCCGACAACAAAAGCATCAAAAATCAAAAATTTGGGTTGACAGCTTTTGAATTAGGAGGCGGACTAAATACACCAATGAATTTTGCTATTGATGCTAAATTAAAAATTGATGACCAACGTTTCAATTTATACAGCATTGATAGTTTGCCAAATGGTTTAGATCCTTTGCGAAAATTCAACATTGCTTCATTCGGAGCAAAAGCCTTCAATACTGAAGAAAACAGTTGGGGAGTGAATTACGAAGTCGGGTTTGATTATTCTAATTTAAAGTCGAATTATGGCACCCGTGAAAACGATTTTGAAATTAAACTTAAAGGAACAAAGTGGTTTTCAGACAATGTTCCCTTTACCGTAATAATGGGCAACCACTTAAGCTCTCTGCAAGATTCCACTAAATCAACATTGAATAACTTCTACCTTAGACCATCAATTTCATTTTCAGGAGATATTTATAAAATCAAGTTGGGGATGAAC
>JAEUUM010000093.1 GCA_016787375.1 Saprospiraceae bacterium | reverse complement strand
AACAGTAAAATGTCCAATAGATTATTCCTATTGTTTATGCTTGTGGTTTGTGCAGGACAGAGTCCTGCACAAACTCTTTATGATAATTGTTATGGTACGAGTCTTTGTTGTGATTCTACTGTATTATGGAATCAATTTATATCCAGAACTGAAATTTTTCATTTCAATAATGGTACAATAAAAAATAAAGATTTAAATATAGTAACTGGAACTACCAGAACTTATTTGGCAAACAAGTCAGGAGAACTCCAATTTGTGTCAAATGGCTGTGTAATCATTGACAGTGACGGGCATTTAATTCCGGACGATTTTGGTTTAATAAAAAAATATAAGGGTGGGCTTTTTTGTAGTGAAACTATTTTACCAAATGGTAAAAAAATTTACTACGGGGCTGCAACTTTACAAAGCTGCACTTCTATACCGAATCAGATTAATGATAACGATTTTACATTATTTACCATTGGAATAAATAGGGCTGAAAATTGGGATAATATTCCAGGATACAATGATGTAATTATCTTTAGTCAAATCAATAAAGAAAATAAGGATAAAACTTACAAAGTATATAATGAAACGATGTTGCAATTACCTGAATCTGTATGTGGAGGTTGTAAATTGGTAAAACATGCCGATGGTGAATCCTGGTGGTTGATCATACCCTTGCGTACTGCAGGTAGTTTTTTTTCAATTCATGTATCGCGTGACGGGTTGCCTTTGGAGCATCACATTTCACATTCAGACTACCCCTTCCCGGCTTTTATGTTTGGAACAAACCCTTCATCTGGTGTAGTTCTTCAGTTATCCATTTCAAATGATGGAAAAAAATTGGCTACCCTTGATGTACATAAAGGGAATATGGTATTGTATTATATAAACCGCTGCACTGGCAGTATTTACAATCCTAAAAAAATTTATCAATTTGAAGGAAATGACACAATTAGTTATTACTTCCCACTTATTTATTCAGGCATGGCATTCTCGCCAAATTCAAGGTATTTATACGCCGGTTATTGGGAGAAAGAACTCCAATTCGATACAGACGCCAATGACATTGAAGCAACAAAATATCAGGTTGCCCACGAGTATACATATAAAATTAATATTGACACCGTGGGCATTCTAGTCCCTGAATATGCATTTAACCCTATTATAGATTTTTATGACAATTACCTTAGCCCTTCAGGTAAAATTATTATAAGTGGTTCTAATCGGCATATAACTAATAATTGGTATGCTGTGATTGAAGATCCTGACCAAGGTGGCATAGATTGTAATATCAATTTGTTTGGTTTTAAAAGCAACTATGATTATGTAACACCAGCACCCAATATACCAAATTTTGATCTAGGTCCTCTCCCTCCAGGGTCTTGCAATAAATCAAATACGGATGCTGAAATAGAATCCAAGAATGTGGATGGCTCCATTGTGATTTCGGTAAAGAACATACCGCTTGGCACAAAACGGGTATGTTTGAAAATATATGATATGCTCGGTCGTTTGTTGTCTATAGAGTGCTTTGATGTAATACCTTTTCAGGATTACAGCAAAGAAATTGTTTTAGATCATAGTTATTTGCATCCTGCATGTTATGTCGCTACAGCAGAATTTGATACGGGTGGTTTTGTATCTAAAAAGGTATTGGTTATGAAGTAGGGATTAGCTTTGCGCAGCGGGAAAAACCAATATTACTTTATGAAAATAAATACAGGGACTGACAAAACTGAATTACATAAAATTATCAAACAGTAAAATGTCCAATAGATTATTAATATTATTTATGCTTGTGGTTTGTGCAGGACTCTGTCCTGCACAAACTCTTTATAATAATTGTAATATTGTTAATCCCTGTTGTGATTCAACATTTATTTGGAATCAGTTTGATGTTTTACCACAGATTTACCATTTTAATAATGACTATATATTAAAAAAACCTCTTAGACTTGACGCAGCTAGAACCTTTCTTGCAAATGCCGAAGGAGAACTCCAATTTGCCTCAAATGGTTGTGTGATAGTGGACAAAGAAGGACAATTGATACCAGATGATTCAGGTTTATTGGCTAAATACAGTAATGCTTATTGTGGAATACAAGAAAGTAACGATGGACATAATGTATATTATAGAAATGCGGCATATGCACAGGATGCATCTTGTATGCCTAACTCAAATAAATTTAATGATTTCACATTATTTATCTCAGGTTGGAATGCAGAATATATTAACTTTGAAAATGTGCCGGGTATTGATGACGTTATGGTGTATACACAAATCAACAAAAATAATGATAGTCAAAAGTACAAAGTATATCATGATGGAATCTTACAATTACCCGAACCATTTTGCGGTGGTGGCAGGTTGGTAAAACATGCTGATGGAGAATCGTGGTGGCTGATAGTACCTTTGCGAACTGTCGGTAGTTTTTATTCGATTTGTGTTTCTCCTGATGGCTTACCTTCATATGGGAATATTTCACAAACAATTTATCCGTTTCCGACATTGAAGTATGGAAAAATTCCAAAACCATCCTACTTTGTAAAATGGAACATTTCAAATGATGGATCAAAAATGGCAACAATTGATTCATATACAGGGAATATAGTAATGTATCAAATAGATCGGTGCAAGGGGCTTATCTACAACCCACGCAAGGTATATGAGCGTGATGGTTTAGATACGATGTATCATCAGTGGCCATTTTTTTACACAGGTTTGGCATTTTCACCCAACTCAAGGTATTTGTATGCCGGATTATGGAACGAAGAGTTACAATTTGATACTGAAGCAGATGACATTGCTTCATCCAAGTATATTGTAGCTAAGGAATATACCTATAAAATAGACTTCGACACTACCGGATTCAATGTGCCCGATTATGCATTTTATCCCCTGATTGATTTTTTTGACCATCAGCTCACACCTACTGGTAAAATAATAATTAGCAGTTCAAACCTTCACGTCACAAGTAATTGGTATGCTGTGATTGAAGATCCTGACAAAGGTGGTGCAGATTGTGATATTAATCTATTTGGGTTTAAAAGTAATTATGCCAATCTTACACCAGCTAACAATATACCAAATTTTGATCTAGGCCCCCTCCCTCCAGGGTCTTGCAATCAATCAAATACGGATGCTGATATAGAATCTAAAAATTTGGATGGGTCCATTGTGATTTCAGTAAAGAACATACCGCTTGGCACAAAACGGGTATGTTTGAAAATATATGATATGCTCGGTCGTTTGTTGTCTATAGAGTGCTTTGATGTAATACCTTTTCAGGATTACAGCAAAGAAATTGTTTTAAATCATA
>JAEUUM010000078.1 GCA_016787375.1 Saprospiraceae bacterium | reverse complement strand
CTCAATCCAACTAACAAAAGCCACACAAGTTTCCTGTAATTGATTTATTTCGATATCAGAAGGGCAGTCATTGAATCCTGACATAAATGATTGAACGGCCCCATTAAATGAGCAAGTTGAAGTATTTCCTGACTGGTCTGTTGCAGTAAAGATTACAGAAGTATTACCTGCAGGGAACAAACTGCCTGAATTAATATTACTGTTCACTACTAAGTTAGGACAATTATCGCTTGCTTTGGGGTTAGTCCATGAAACTTCTGCAAAACATAAATTGTTTACATTAACAGCCGGCTCAACAACAGTATCTTTAGGGCAATCTGTTAAAACAGGTAACTCAAGATCTTTGATAATTAGCACAAATTGGCATGTAGCAGTGTTGCCTGCATCATCTTTAGCTGTGTAAATTACAGTTGTACCGCCAACCGGATAGAATTTGATCAAAGGTTGGTTAGAGGTAATTGTTAAATCGATGGTACAGTTATCATTTGCATCCAACAACTGGGGAAGAAGTAAAGTCGCGCCACACTCACCCGGGTCATTTTCAAAAGTTTGATTTCCAGGACATTTCAATGTTGGTTTTTGAGCATCAATAACAGTTATATTAAAACTACAGGTTCCAACATTGTTGAAATCATCAGTACCTGTATAGGTTACGGTTGTCTTTCCAAGAGGGAAGGTCTGTCCGGGTATGAATTGTGAACTTAAATCAACCAGCGGATCGCAATTGTCTATTGCTGTTGGAGGTGTCCATACTACTGTTGCGGAACATGCATCAAAATTATTGGTTACCGTAATGTCAGGAGTACATATTAAAACTGGTGCAATTGTATCGACAATATTAATGACGCCATTCTTAACCTTATATGGAATAAGAAAAGGTATACCATTTGTGGCTGAAACTTCAATCGGTGTAGTTGGGTAATTGATGAAATTTACACTTGTTTTTAATGTTGAAGTAGTTACCGGATTTAAAGTTATCGTAAAAAGTGTTGAATTATCGGGTAAGCTTACCCCCAGAAAGTTGCTCCACGCAAAAGTTAAAGAATCAATCATAGGAAAAGGCCCAAAATTTGTGCCTGGTAAACCCGGACCAATTAGGTTCAAAGCTGGATTCAGATTATCAATGCTTCCAAATTTCAATAAAGAATTAATCCAATCCATGCCAAATTGCAAGCTTGAAATATTGTTGAAGTTTTTAACTTTTACATCGACTGTTACAACACCATTCGAACATTGTGCATTTAAAGAGTCAACGAATAACAAAAAGGTGTCAGGTACAACATTGATTACAAATGAACAAGTTTCAAAATTTCCTCCGAAATCTTCAACTGTATATGTGACAGTCGTTGAACCAATGTTAAAATCATTTCCACTGGCATCATCCATTCCATTTACAATTGTGCTTCCGGAAGTTTCATATTTGACACTCTTTATACCACAATTGTCAGATAGACTGAGCGGAGTCAATCCGTTAAGAGTGGCGAATTGTGAACCTTGTGGAATAGTCACGTTTTTATTTGAAGGACATAGGATTTTAGGTGGTTGGAAATCAAATATGTTTACCAATGCATCAAACGCCAAAACTCCAATAACTCCATTTGAATTGGAAGCCTCAATTATTGTTGTTGAAGTTGATAAAAACTCAAATTTAGTTTGGGTACTTGCATTGCCCAATAAATCGAAATACACGGTAAACAGAGTAGTATTATCCGGCAGATTAAGACCATTGAAAGTAAACCAAGCGAAAGTCAAGGTATCATTTATAACTAAAGGGCCAAAATTAGAATTGAAATTCAATTGTAGGTTTGGATCAAAATTTCCAACAGTATCGAATTTTAATACATTTGAATCCCAAGCCATTCCAAATTGGAGTGATAATATATCTTTGAAATTAAGTGCTGTTACATTGATGGCTACCTTTCCGCTATCACAAATAGCAGTTGTTGATGTAGGTAACAACCGTAAAACCGTATCCAACACAAATACTTTAAATGAGCAAGTTTTTTTGTTGCCACCAAAGTCTTCAACTGTATAGGTTACTCCGGTTTGACCATAAAAAAATAATTTTCCACTTACATCACCATTGCCCTGACCTGGTGTAGCACCGCTAAATTGATAAGTTAAATCCTTTATACCGCAATTATCACCTGTTATTGGAGTTAACCCGTTTACAATTGCAGAGAATTGACCTTGATTAACTTTAACAAAAGTGTCTGAAGGGCAAACAATAGTGGGACTTATTTTATCTGTAAAACATACCTTTCCATTCATTGTATCAATAGGTACTTCAAAAGGTGAAGGAGTTCCGGAAACATAAGCTTTTATAGGAAGGGTAGGAGTTTGAATAAATTTAATATCTGTGCAGGTAGCTGGACCGACAACATTATATACCAACGTGAATAGTGTGTCATTGGTGCCGAGACTTAAACCCATCGGTACGGTTGGCATGAAAAATGTCAAGGTATCATTATCTTTTGGAGTTGGCCCAAAACTTGAGTTCGGCTGACCGAGGGCAACAAGGTTAAGTGCTGGATTTAAATTGGTAATAGTATCCAAAGATAAGATACTCGAATTCCAATTTAAACCAAATTGCAGACCTACAATATCTTTAAAATTATTTGCAGTAACATTTACTGTAACTTTTTTTGCATCACAATTAATCCCGGTATTTTGTGCATTAATCATCAAAATAGACGATACAGTGTCAATTACAAAAATTTTAAACTGACAAGTATTGAAATTATTATTTGCGTCATTGATTGTATAAGTTACGTTTGTTAAACCTGCATTAAATACAGTGCCACTGGGATCTCCTTGACCAAAACCTTGAGTAGCTCCACCAAATGCGTATCCCAGAAAAGCTATCTGGCAATTATCAGAAGCTTGTTTGGGATAAATATTATTTACAATTGCTTTCCCAGAACCTGCCGGAGCTACAACTGTGACATCATCCGGACACACAAGAATGGGTTGTTCTGTATCATTGATGGTGATTGTTCCAGACTTTGTATTGATGTTTGGAATATTCGTAAAAGGAACCCCATTCACTACACCTGAAATATTAATTGGGGTGTATTGATTAATAAATTTTATCTGCGAATTAGAAAGTCCGCCACCTTTTACTTTGAATTTTAAACCAAACAAATTTGAATTTGGCTGCAGATTAATCGGGGAGAAATTAAACCAGACAAATGTGAGGGTGTCATTGTCATAAAACGGTGAATTTGGACCAAAATTATTCGCATTCAAATTCAATGGAGGGGACAATAAACCTGTGAAATCTTTCAAAAATTCTAAGGCATTTGGATTCCATGTCAAAGAAAACTGTATGGAAGTGTATCCACCAAAGTCTTTAACTCCAACTTGAACTGGTATGGTAATGGTATCTCCGCATTTCGCCACCACATCAGGTATCTGAAGATTTGCAGTTTGTGCATTCGATGGCGTTAAATTCCAAAATAACAGGCCAAAAGCAATTAAAATCTTCTGGATTCTGGAATTTTTCTTTAAGGTTGGCTCTCTCTTTATTGACATTACGGTTTCTTTGAATGTATAATGTTCACTATTATAATCAATAACAAAACAAAAATAATTATAATATTTCTTGACACAAAAAATCAATTTTCAGTACATGTCTGAAAATTAAATTGATTCGCAAAAAAAATCAGAAGTTTATAACAGTAGGGTGGGTCTTTTTATACGGTAATTTCAGGATTCAATAGAACATAGTATATTTATAAATTTAACTGGGAAAGTCAGGAGGAATGATATGCCCCCTGACTTCCACCAGTATTAAAGCTTATTCGATTATAACCATTTTCTTAACAGCTGATAAAGTTGAAGTTTTTACTTTGTAATAAAGGACACCCGAAGCAATTCCATCAAGTGTAACATCTTCTTTGTTTAGTCCTTTTACAAAATTCCTCTCTATCAGTTTTAGAGTCTTTCCATTTAAATCTAAGATCTCAATATTTCCTTTTTGAGCCTCAGGTAAAGTGAAAGATATGGTAGTAGTATTTCTGAATGGATTCGGTTGATTTTGGAATAATTCGAAACTATAAGTTTGATTGGTAACTACATCTGATTTAAATTTAAGACCTAAACTGATGTTTTTATAATTGCTATCATAACCAACAGTCTGAATTTTTGAATCTGTAAGTTTTAGTAATTGGCTTAGCTTTTTACCTCCTTTCTTAACTTTGAAGCTCAAACCAAATGCTTTATCTGTATTACTAAGGCTGTGTCCGACCGGGTTGTACCATGCTGATGTCAAAGTTCCTTCAGAAGCATAGTTTAGTCCAAAATAGTCATTGGTCATACCAGGTAGAACTCCTGTTTCAGTGTTTAGTAATTCTAGGTATTCATTGTCAAAATCTAAACCAAACTGATAAGCAAGTACGTCAACAAATTTTTCAGTTGTAAAGTCCAATTTGATGGTTGAACCCTTAACAAGATTTTGGTCAGTCGTAACGAAATCCATTTCATTTGCATAATCTCTGTCTTCAGGTTTATTAC
>JAEUUM010000075.1 GCA_016787375.1 Saprospiraceae bacterium | reverse complement strand
AATTTTGACGGAGTTATACATCTGGCAGCCGAATCACATGTTGATCGTTCAATCGAAGACCCGAATAGCTTTATCAATACCAATATAATTGGTACGCTGAACTTACTTCAAAATGCCAAAAATAAATGGCAAGACCAAAATGGTAAGTTATTTTACCATATTTCAACAGATGAAGTATATGGTTCTTTAGGGGAAACAGGTTATTTTACTGAGGAGACGCCGTATGATCCACGATCTCCATATTCAGCATCCAAAGCTTCTTCAGATCATTTGGTAAGAGCCTTCTATCATACCTATGGTTTACCTGTGGTCATCTCCAATTGCTCAAATAACTATGGCCCGAATCAATTCCCTGAAAAATTGATTCCACTGGTCATTAATAATATAAAAAACAATAAACCGCTTCCAATCTACGGGGATGGTAAATACACACGCGACTGGTTGTATGTAGTTGACCATGCAAATGCAATCGATAAAGTTTTTCATGAAGGCAAAACAGGGGAAACATATAATATTGGTGGCAATAATGAATGGAAAAACATTGATCTGGTTACAAAGATGTGTGACATCATGGATAAAATGCTGGGACTTCCAGAGGGCAAAAACATAAGTCTGATCACTTTTGTGAAAGACAGGCCTGGTCATGACAAGCGCTATGCCATTGATGCATCCAAAATCAAAAATGAATTGGCTTGGGAGCCATCTATAAAAACAGATGAAGGATTGGAGTTAACCATTAGATGGTATCTTGACAATGCATCTTGGCTTGATAATGTAACTTCGGGAAGCTATAAGGAATATTATACCAAACATTACTCAAAATAATTCATCGTCCCATAATATTCCTTTGCTTGACCGATGACTTGGGCTTATCAGTTGGTGGCTCTTTTTGTTTATCGTGCCATAGCATTTCAATATACTCCCAAGTGCCATTTTTTCGCATTTTGTATGCTTCATAACTTCCATCTGTAAAATTAGCCATTTGGCCCTTGAATTCAGGGTTTGAGCCTTTAATTAAATGGTCAAAAATTATCATTTTATATTCTTCGTCATAATTCAGTCGAACGGTTGCATTCGAGGAATACTCCAATACCATCCGGTTTACACAATTATCATTCTTCTTATTACAAAATACCGGAGCACCTAAAATTGGTTTGCCCTGCTTGAACCAAAGGACATCCATTATTTTTCGGGAAGAAGCAATCCCAGGTTGCTGAAATCCGAATATTACATGCATATCGTTTTTTTGAAAGACAAAAGTCTTGATATTATAATAAAGGCAACCGTACCAATTTGCTGAATTCAATTCCATGGTATTAAAATCAGGATGATTATAATATCCCTCACGATTCTTAAAGACATATAGAGTGTCTTTTGTTTGCAGGCACCCACTATAAGTGAATTTCGATTCTGCTACTCTTGCCTGCCAGGTTATCAGCCTAAAACTGCTATCAGGAGGATATATAAAGGAAACAAAATCAATAGAATCAAATTTGTTATAAAAAGAACCCGGTAAATTTAATTCGTTGATAAAGAGTGAGGTAAATTCTGAATACGCATTGCTGATGGTATCATAGCTATGTAAACCATGCATTAACTGCCCGTTTTCAATCAGAGTATGCTCTGATATTTTTTGAGCAGAAATACAGATGGTATTTGTGACCAATAATGCAAAAAAAATCCAGGCGATTTTGATAGTATTTCTATTCATCAATCTTAGTAACGAATAGATATTATTTATAGTACAGAGTTTGGTATGAATTTTGGCTTAGCATTAACTTCAATCAGAATCCCATTTATATATACACTTTATAATCCTACACCATTGCCCTTCATCGTAAGGGCAATTTTTATTTCCGCTTCTTGTTGGACATATAGCCATCAAGGAAAAAGTTTCCTAAGCCATCAATTCCTGAGTAAAATGCTTTTCCATTATTCGCCTGTGTAAATTGTCGAACGAATTGAACCAAATATGAATCAGAGGCAATCATAAATGTACTGACGGGTATGCCCATTTTACGCAATTTAATCCCCATATTGATCGTGCGGTTGATGATCATTCTGTCCAACCCAAAACTATTTTGATAATACTTGTTCCCCTTTTTTATGCAAGTTGGTTTTCCGTCGGTGATCATAAAGATCTGCTTGTTTGGGTTGTTTCTTTTTTTTAGAAGTTGGCAGGCTAATTCGAGACCAGCCACTGTGTTGGTGTGATAGGGACCGACTTCAAGATATGGCAAGTCTTTCAGTTCTATTTGCCAGGCGTCGTTACCGAAAACAATGATATCCAGAGTATCCTTTGGAAATTGCGTTCTGATTAATTCAGCAAGTGCAAGTGCAACTTTTTTAGCAGGTGTAATTCTGTCTTCACCATAAAGAATCATGGAATGAGAAATGTCAATCATAACTACTGTGCTCATCTGACTTTGGTAAAAAGTTTCATTTAAAACCAAGTCATCTTCATTTAGTATGAAATCTTCAATACCATGTTGAATATGAGCATTTTGTATACTTTCAGATATGGCGATATTCTCTAATTTATCTCCAAATTCATAAGGTTTTGTATCTGAGGTATGTTCATCCCCCCGTCCGGTAATTTGTGTACTGTG
>JAEUUM010000068.1 GCA_016787375.1 Saprospiraceae bacterium | reverse complement strand
ATTTTATGGATGCCAAGATCCTTTGCTACTTTGACTACATTGAAAAAGCTACCCATATTAAACTGCCAGGCAAACATTGGCATAGTTTCGCCTTTAGCGGATAAGATAGCTGCCAAATGATAAATCTGAGTAATTTTATACTTTTTGGCAATGCTTTCCAAATCATCTACATTCTGTATATCCAAAAACTCGAAATGACCAACTTGATCATGTGGCTTCCTTATATCGGTAGCAATGATATTTTCTTCTCCATATAATACAGCCAGAGCATTGGTTAAAACACTTCCAATTTGGCCACTAGCTCCAATGATTAGTATCCTATCTCGCTTCATAAAATAAATTGATTGATTAAGCTGAATTTTGTGGCACTAAGGTAAAAAACAATTAAAGATTTTCCTTGTCAAAGGGCAACTTATCCAAAAAAGTGTAGGATTTTTCCTCAAAATTAATTTGGGCGCAATAATTGACCCGACCATTCGAAACCAATAAAAATGGTGCCTTTAGTGCCACATTATACCATGCAACCTGATCAAAAACAGATTGAGTGATATTCACATGAGGCGCCTTACATTCAACAAGCATAAAGGGTTGAAATAATGAATCATAAACAAGCATATCAAATCGTTTCTTGCGAAAATTAACTTTCAACTCCTTTTCAATACTGATTCGATTGTTCAATGAATTGAATTCCTTGGTCAGGAATATATACAATAATTGTCTGACAGACTCTTCAGGCGTGAATACAACATGAATTTTGCGAACAGGATCCCAAACAGTTGTTTTTCCAGACTCATTTTTTGTGAGAAGATCTGAGGAATTTGATAGCAAGTCTAAATTTAAATTGATCACCGGGTTTTTCTTACCCCAAAATTAATCAAATTAAGTTTTAATTCGCAAACCTTTAATGACACAAGCCATCATCAAAAGAACTTATAAACAAAAATGATGATTAAGGACTTCAATAAGATCAACCCATCCCATAAAAACAGGTAGTTTGTTCTGATTTTGTATTTGTTGTACCAAAATGCACCTCCAATCACACTTACCAAAACTTGAGTGGAAAATGAGATTCTGACAAATTCTCCAAATAAAAAATATTTGGGAAACAATATTCCAGTCAAGCCGGGTAAACAGGCAAGGATTAGCAAGCCAACAACAATAAATTCAGCTGAATTTTTAAAATGAAAGTTTACCAAAGTTTTTAATCCGTATTTTTCATCTTGAGCGGTGTCGTAATAATCATAAATCAAACTTAAACTCAAAATGAAAAAGAAATTTTCAATGAGCAACATTGACAGATCGGATACCATAAATCTCTCCAGATGGCAAGGATACCAAACTAAAAAATAACACCAGAAAACAGAAATTAAGCATGATTTTAGAAATGGAATGTCCCTTAATTGAAATTTTCGGTGAGGTAACTGATAAATTAATAAAACCAGGGCAGCTGCAAAATTGGTCCAGATAAAAAAGTCAAATGTTTGGCTTAGTAACCATAACCAAAAAATTGAAAACATTGCTCCAAGGTACCAAATAATGGATAAGCGATAAGAGGCGGTTTTGTGATCAAAAGAATGTAAAAAAGTATAATAGAGAAAACTTCCAAACCCAATAAGTAAGGCCAGAGAGACCAATTGAGGATGTGGGTTTTTCAGAAATGAGTAAAACAAGAAAAATGAGCAAACCGCAATAAAAAAATCACCTCCTAAAGAGAACCTCTTTGCTGCAAAGTTCTCAGAATTCATCATTTGATGAAGAATATTTAGAAGTATTTAAAATTATGGCCTTTTTCAATTTTTTGCAGTGCATTAAAAATCAGCTTAATGACGTTTTCTACATCTTCTTTGTTTGCCATTTCAACCGTTGTGTGCATATACCTTAATGGCAATGAAATCAATGCACTTGGCACACCTGCATTTGAATATGCAAAGGCGTCCGTGTCTGTTCCTGTGCTCCTGGAGGCTGCCTCGCGCTGAAACGGGATATTGTTTTCAGTGGCCGACTCAATAATCAAGTCCAACAACCTGTTGTGTACAGCAGGTCCGTAAGTCACTGTTGGACCACATCCGGACTTAATATCTCCAAGTTTTGATTTTGTCATCAATGGAGTGTTGGTATCATGAGTCACATCAGTTACAATCGCTACATCCGGCTTTATTCTATGTGCTATCATTTCAGCTCCTCTTAGACCAATTTCTTCTTGAACAGAATTCACGATGTACAATGAAAATGGAAGTTTGATATTCCTTTCTTTAATCATCCTTGCTACTTCCGCAATACAAAATCCTCCAATTCTGTTGTCAAGTGCCCTTCCCACATAATATCTGTCGTTAAGCATCATGAACTCATCCTCAAAGGTGATAACTGTTCCGACGTGAATACCTTTTTCAAGAACTTCTTCCTTATTTTTAGCGCCAATATCAATAAAAATATTCTCAATAGTTGGTGATAATCCCGGTTCTTTACCATTTCTTACATGGATTGCAGGCCAACCAAATACACCTTTTACAAACCCATTTTTCGTATGAATATTCACTCGCTTTGATGGGGCAATAAGATGGTCTGAACCACCATTTTTTATAACATTAATATATCCATCATCACTAATGTAATTAACAAACCATGAAATTTCATCAGCATGCGCTTCAATCACTACTTTAAAGTCTTGTCCTGGATTTATAACTCCGTATGCGGTTCCATAATTATCTGAATCCCATTCATCGATAAATGGCTCAATGTACTTTAGCCAAAGTTTTTGGCCCGGGTATTCGAAACCAGTTGGAGAAGCATTGTTTAAATATTGTTCAAGAAATATTTCGGCTGCTGGTGTAATAATGGACATAAGTAGAAGTATCGTTGTTAAGCTATATTGTTTGTGTTGCTGACAAAAAATAACGGATTACACATTGTAAAAGTTACCATATAAGCATCAAATATTAAAATTTAATTTAATTCATTATACTGTTGAAATTTTTGGCATACCAAATACTCGGATCATTTTTCCACTCTGACAATATAACATGTTCCTTTTCTGTTATGCTTTTATTTTCAAGAGCCTGTTCTAAAACATGTGAGTAATCCGTAACTGTTCCCAAAGGAATATTTTGATCGCTAAATCTGGAAATTGATTCTTTGAATTGATATGTAAACAATGCCAGACATGCTGCAATTTCAAGACCTTCAGATTGCAGTGCTTTGATTGCTTCGAGGCTGCTACCTCCTGTCGATATCAAATCTTCGATTACCAGTACTTTTTGACCGGATT
>JAEUUM010000610.1 GCA_016787375.1 Saprospiraceae bacterium | reverse complement strand
CTCCAAAAATGTCAGCACAAAAATTGTTGAACTTGGATTAAGCGAAATAGGATATCGAAGCTCCATAGTAAATTTGTCAAATGCAGCCCCTCCTCCAGAATTACTTGCAGGCAGGTTAGCAATATCATAGCCACGCAATGCAATTTGGTCGTTGCCGTTAAAAAATGCTTGCTGACCTGATAAACCATCACCACCTAAAACAAATCTCTCAAAAGGAGATGTACCAATTTTGCTGTTGTAATAACCTAATAAACCAATTTTTGCCGCAGCTTTAAAAACAAGTTTCTGAACTACCGTAGTATACCATATAGCATTTACTCTCCATTTATGGTATTCCAAAAATCTAAATTTTTCTGCTGAAGTTTCTCCGGCATAGTTTCTATTCGGACTAAAAAGACTGTACGGTGGAGTGAACTGACCTATGAATTCAATCAATGAACCCTCTCTTGGGAATGTAGGATCACCAATTGAGTTTCTCGCGAACGTAAACCGAAGCGACCAATTGTTAAAACTTCCGTTATTGATAATCAGACCATTTGACAATGGTACAGAATAGTTGTTTAGTTTTAAAGTCTGTATATTTAATTCTGTATTGAGAATAAAATTGTCATCAGGCCATTTTAATCTTGTTCCCAATCCTACCGTTCCATTGACTATCCTTAGATTACTAAAACTCGTGCTGTTCTTATCTTGTCCGTTTGTCAAATTTGTCAAGAACCCACCAACAGTAAACGACATTGGCTTTTTGCCTCCAAGCCAAGGTTCTGTAAATGAAGCATTGTATGACTGAAAAAATCTTCCATTTGACTGCGCTCTTAACGAAAGTCTTTGTCCATCTCCCTGAGGCAGCGGATTCCATGACTCTTTTTTAAGGATGTTGTTGATGGAGAAATTATTGAAAGAAACTCCCAATGTCCCAATGACTCCACGTCCAGCACCTCCCCAACCGGCAGATAGCTCTAATTGATCAGATGGTTTTTCTTCAACGGTGTATTCAATATCAACTGTCTTTTTCACAGGATTTGTAATTGGGTTTACACCCAAAGTTTCAGGGTTAAAATAACCAAGTGCTGCTATCTGACGCTGTGAACGAATGATATCTTGCCTGCTAAATTTATCACCTGGCCTTGTGTACAACTCCCTTCTGATCACATGCTCATTGGTGCGATCATTGCCCTTTATGATTACCCTGTCTATGGTTGCTTGTGGTCCTTCATATATTTTGATATCCAAATCTATGGAGTCTTTTGTAACAACTTTTTCTTGTGGGTCAACTTGAAAAAATAAATACCCATTATCAAGATACAGTGAACTAATATCTCTCCCATCCTGGCTAAATCTCAGTCTGTTTTCAAGTAATTCTTGATTGAATACCTCTCCCTTTGAAATACCTAAGACCTTGTTTAATGCCTCTACGTCATAAATTGAGTTTCCCTTCCATGAAATATTCCTGAAATAATATCTGTTCCCCTCATCTATCTTCAAGTGAATATTTAAATGTTTGTTCTTACCCCTCCAGATTGAATCACTGACAATTTTGGCATCTCTAAGTCCAATGGTATTGTAGTATTTAATGATATTTTGTTTATCATCCTCATAGTCCTTTGTAATAAACTTTGATGAGGAGAATATTTTGCGTCGCCTTTTTGTGTTTTCAAGTAGTTTTCGAAGTTTTGATGACTTAACACTTGAATTACCTGAAAATGTAATGTTTTGAATTTTTACTTTTTTATTTCTAATGATATCAAACCGCAATTTAACCGAGTTAAGTAGGCTATCATCTCTTTCTTCTTTTACTTTTACGTCTGTATCAAGGTATCCTTTCTCTTTCCAGTATTTCTTTATACCAAATGAAACATTGTTTTTTGCATTTTCTGTAACGATTGTTCCTTTGGGCAAAAACCTTTCGACAATCTTGTTCAAATCTTCATGAGAACCTTTTTTTACTCCTGAAAATGAATGTTTGGAAATCCTGGGTCTTTCGGTGACCTTAATGTTTAAAAAAACCGTTTCACCAAGGGTTTTCTCCTTGGTTATCTCAACATTATCAAATAGTTTTAGCTTCCATAATGCCCGAATGGCATTTCCGAGATCTTCCCCCGGAATTCTAAGCTTAGCTCCAACTTTCAATCCTGAAACGATTTTGATGGCGTTTTCATCTGAGTACGATGCGCCACTAACTGTAATCCCACCTATTTCGTACTCTCCCGGATTCAAGTCAGCAGACGGCAAATTGATCTCTTGCGCGTTAATCCTGACCAAGGATAAAAACAAGATACTAACTAAGCAAAAAAATATTTTCATTGAAAAATTGTTTACGCGAGCGATTACTAAAACGAATGTTTCATCTAAATCGCTTCGTTGATTGTTTTTGTTGTGTTGTTTAATAGTTGTTCACTTGTCATGCCAAATCGTCGTTCCCGACTTTGGTAACTTAGAATCGCTTTGTAAAATTCATCTTTATCAAAATCCGGCCATAAAGTATTGGTAAAATATAGCTCAGCATAAGCCAACTGCCAGAGCAAATAATTACTGAGTCTGCATTCACCGCTGGTCCTGATCAATAATTCAGGATCTGGAATCCCATTGGTTGAAAGATGATGAGCCACTGTAGCTTCAGTTATATCACCAACTTCTAAAACATTATTTTTAACCTCTTGCGCAATTTCTTTTACAGCCTTCGTTATTTCCCATTTTGAGCTGTAATTCAAAGCAAGTATCATGGTCATTCGGTCATTGTTTGCCGTATTTTCAATGGCTTTTTCCAATGCCAACCTTGATTTTTCGGGCAGTTTGGATATGTCACCTATCGACAATAACCTTATTTTGTTTTTGTTTAATGTCTCTACCTCTTTCCGAATGGTTTCAACAAGCAAAGCCATAAGCGCATTGACCTCCATCGCAGGCCTGTTCCAGTTTTCAGTAGAAAAAGCATACAATGTTAAGTACTTAATACCCAATTCAGCGGCTGCTTCTGAGACATGACGTATGGACCTTACACCATTCTTATGCCCAAAGACACGAGGTTTTCCATGCTTTTTTGCCCAACGACCATTACCATCCATGACGATAGCTACATGGCTGGGTATATTGTTTTGTTGTATGTCTGATTTTAAATCTTTCAAAGCAATTCTTAAGACGACTGACAAAGTTAGTTATTGTGTAGTCAAATAAAAA
>JAEUUM010000576.1 GCA_016787375.1 Saprospiraceae bacterium | reverse complement strand
CAACCCTTATTTTGATTTGATCCCCATTTTTAGAATATTCAGCAATAATCTTTTGTTTTTTATCTCCACTTTGGTCATAGCATTGACTGGGCTTAAATTCCTCCAACTTGAGGTACGGAAAATTTGTACTTCCTGCAACACCTGGATCCAGATTCTTATCGAAATACAATGGTATTTTGTAGGGAGTTGGGGTATCATTAAACTTACAATTTTTTATATCATAAAGATACATACCGTCAAGCTGTAATAAATCTTGAATAAGCGGTATCTGACTCCAATAAAAAAACCAATTGGGCTTATCAGGATCAATAAAGTTGTTATCATCTTTCCTAAAGAATACTTGAACGCCTTTATGAACCGCACCAGGGGTTTTATTGTCTTCAATGACCGTTACGTCGCCATGAGTATCTCCAAAATCCTCATTATGTGCAGGTAATTTATTATATGGAATGTAGGCATTCCCCTTTAACTTAAACTTATCGGGTACAGGTATTGAGGTTACGTTCCATTTATCTGCAAAAACTTTGGGGGGCAAACTTTCATTTCCAAGTATCCAATTATAAGTATGGCTCGAAAATTTATTGGGAGTGTTTGCTTCGTAAGTAATGATTTCCTTTTGGGTCATTTCATTTGGCCCACTAACCACCACTTTCCAGTTGTCACCTGGGTGTCTGGTAAACTTATTAATGGTCAAATTGGTTACACACTCCACTTGTGTCTGGCCCAATGGTAAAGGAGGCGGATTAACAGGATTTTGTGATGAAGTATTTGTAACAATGCTTAGGCTAAAAAGCATGATTATTAGAAAGGATGTGCGATGTGCGATGTGCGATGTGCGATGTGATCAGCATAACAACTTTACTTTATGTAAAGATAATGTTTTTCACTTGTTCTGCAAAATAAATATTTGTTTTTTTCAACGCATCCACAATTTTTCCAGGGTCTGAAACATACCATAAAATGGCCTACTAAAAATTAGATTCTGTTACAATACAGCGATGGTTTACGAAGAAGCGGAACTGTATGATGGCAGAATACCCTCCTCTATCATTATCCTTATCTTGCCGTTTTTGCTGTCCGCGCATTCAGGTGATGAAGTAAAGTTCACAAATGACTGATTGCCCGGGCCGGTTTGGGTGGCATAAATCTTAACTCAGATTTTTAAGAGGGGTGTTCAGCTAATCATATTCAAAGTTTATTCATTTCCCAAATAATTTCCTGTATCCTTGGCAAAGGGTTTTCTCCAAAAGTGTTAACATCAACAGCAAGTTTCATTTTATCACTCGATTTTTCGCGAATATCAAACAGCCGGGTTGCTGAAAAATAAAAAGGTACACCTGCTGTATCTTTTAAAAACAATTCAACATGAAGTTGTTTGGGTTCACATTGATATACCCAACCTAAGGTATCAATTGGTGTATTTTCCGTTGAAAGGGCACTGCCGTCATTTTTAAAATCTACTGTAAAATTTGAGGTGATGGCTGGTAAGGTATTCCACGTATCTCTTTTAATTTGTGTTACACGCCATTTGCCTATTATATCCAGTCTTTCTTCATCACAATTTACTTCTTTTGAACAGGATCCTAATATTAGCATTACAGCAAAAAATTTAATAAAGGTGATTGGCTTTTTACTTGTCATTGTTTGATAAATTTTAAGTTGATTAATTCGTTTTCCGGAGATACCATTGTTACCGTGTACATTCCATCTGCTAATGATGCTACATCAAGACTTATTTCGTATTTACTGTCAACTTCCTGGTGACCAGATTCTTGGATTTGTCCTGACATATCTGAAATTTTATATTCGAATTCACCTTTTCTATCAGGTAAGAAAATAGTTAGCTTATTGTTTGCCGGATTGGGAAAAAGAAAAATATTTTTCTTGTCTTTCTGGCTATTTTTTAAAGTTAATTCAGGATTTATTGGGGCTGGCTCAGCACAAACACAACACTGACCTACTAATAAAGGTCCTCCAAAGTTAAATGACCAGGCAATATATGCATATCCGGGAACTCCGTTCGAGCAATTAATAGGGCTCTCTATTACAATATTATCTTTTGATAGTAATTTAGAATAACCCAATTGTTGGATAACACAATATTTATATTCATATATTATTATACTGCCACCACAACATCCGGAAAGGGTATTGATGTATTCATATTGATATACAAAATCGCCCTGATAAACATTACAGATTTCATTCGTTAATTTATTTCTTTTATAGGCTGTACATCCATAATCATCGAATTCTATGTAAGTGCCTGTATACTGACTGGATATTTTGTACCCATCATTACATTTGTAATCTACATAATCACAATTTAACGTATTCATAAAGGGCGTAGGAGGCCCTAAGTCATCTATAGGTTTGTTGTCGCACAAAAACTTACAATTTTGATCATGGATGCCGGCTCCTGAGGTTATTTCAAAACATTTTGACGCAAAGCAGTAGTTTTTGTCCGTTACGGTTATACAATAATTTCCTGGTTGAAGGTTTGAAATATTTTGGGCAATTTGGTTGTTACTCCAATTAAATGAAATTGGCACAGTTCCACCTGAAATGGTAGTTGATATATTACCCTTGTAGGGTGAACAGACATTTGTGAGGTCTGCTTCTATTACAATATTATGTCCCGCACAATCTGCTATTTCAAAACATTTGGATTCTGTTGCACAACCATTTGTTACAGTAACACAATATGTTCCTACCATTAAGTTGAATATGTCCTTCTCAAATGAACTGAAGCCATTTGGACCACTCCAGGTGATAATGGGTGTACCCTTTGGATTTCCATCTGAAATATCTAATACTATTGAAGCTGATGTGTTGGTGGCAGAATTGAATGGTATTACTGTTTCTTTAATTACAATTGGTAAACTACTTCCTTGTGTATAACATTTTTGTTTGGTTGAAGGTAATGTACTTGGATGCGGCGGGTCTTCAAACTCACAGCAGCATAAATATTTTTCTATTTTTTTGGTACAGCCAGATGGCGATGTTATGGTTACTGAATATTGACCCGCCTTTAACATAGAAATATTCTTGTTTGTTGATACAAAACCATCAGGTCCTATCCAGCTAAACGTAAACCCGGTTAAATCCGACCCTTTTAAGTCTCCTAAACTAATAGCGCCATCACCTGAGTCCCAATTTGGTAAACAATCAGTGAGGTTTTTGTAATCTACTATACCCGGATCATATTTTGCCTTTACCTCAAAACTAGAATATGCTTTGCCACAGATTGCATCCTTCACTTCCAGTGAGTAAAGTCCTGCTTTAAGGTTGCTGATGTTCTTCTGGTTGGAGTTAAAATTATCCGGACCTTTCCAGATATATGTGTATGGCGGGTATCCTCCTGCTACTTCTATTTTGATTGACCCGTCTGCACAATCAATCATACTCGCTTTTACAACAGTGCCTGTTATCTGGGCACTAATTTGAAAAGCAACAAATCCAAAAATGATGATAAAGAAGTTTCTCATTTTTATTCGATTTTGATTTCAGAAAGCTTGATAATTGTTCTATTTGGGTAGTCAATCTTCCATGTGGTCTTGAGATTATCGTATTCTTTGGTCTTGTCACTTTTTAATATCCACCAGTTTTCAATGCATTCCAGGTGATCAGGGTCAATTATCTTATAATTTCTGAAACAATACCATTGATTAGGAACAATCATGCCACCTGGATTAAGGGCACCATATAAATGAAAATGGTTTGTCAGCATTAATGTATCAAATCCAATTTTTAATCGAACCAATTCAATTGTTCCGCTAGGATCACTCATTTTAGGTGCTTCTGCTATAAAAATCATTAATGTATCTTCTAGTAAAAAATTACCGATGTTCTGATATTTTGAATATAGCAAATCATTAATTTTAATTTTATTATTACTAATTGTGTCAACAATAAAAGCATTGAATTGGAAATTTGGCAATTCTTCAACTAAAATTTTAAATTTACCAATAGATTTTTTTTCGACTAAATTATTTTGTTGCCCAAAATTTTGATTGCTAGTAAATAGAAAGACCAAAACAAAAACTGAAAATATTTTCATAGTTAATAAATTTCTAAATTTAATTGGATTGAAGGATCTTCTTTTTCAATTAAGTACATAATATTGAATAAGGGATAAGGGACTTTAAAAAACTTTAATTCATTATATGCAACCCCATATCCTTGAATCGCTATTTCTTCATAATTCTGTTGATCTAACCCCCCTGAAGGAACAGGAATACCATAAGATGGGTCATAGAATCCGTCATTAAATATTACTACTGCATGATCTTGAAATGTAGATTGGGGATTTTTATTATTTTGAGCAATTTCTCCATCTTGTTCTGATTTGGTCAATGAATTCCCATTAATCAGGTTGACTGGACCTAAAGGAGTCCCAAATGGAAAATATTCCCTGTCCCACAAATAAAAACTATCATTGTTTGAAAAT
>JAEUUM010000554.1 GCA_016787375.1 Saprospiraceae bacterium | reverse complement strand
AATGTGTTCAGTTCAGGTGGTACCATGGATGAAGCTGAAGCATACAGAAAATTCAGAGGACACGATCCAAGCTCAGATGCGCTGATGAGAAACCGTGGTTTCAAAGTCATTAAAAAATAATCAGGTCCATTCTGCTTACTTTAACCATGATTTATATAATTCGTAATCGAATATGTAGTTATGTAAATCATGGTTAAAGCAATAAATTAATCAATAAATCTACTTTTAATACTAGTATCAGGAATTAGGCATTCCCTTTTTCCCCACCAACGATAGCGGTTGCGGGCGATCAAATCATAAATGGAATTTCTAATAAATTTCGGTACACACAATCCAATTGCAGCCAATCGCCATATACCGCCTAAATTTGAAATAATCTTGAGCGAAGCAGTTGATTTGGTATAAATTTTTCCATTTTTAAAAAATAATACTGAATCAGGAATGCCCGCATTTATAAACTTGCCTTTTAATAACTTGGAGGCAAAATTAGATTGAAGTGTTGCAAATGATAATTCTTGTTTTAAATCCTTTTTTAATAAAAATTGAAAGAAACCATTACACAAAACACATTCACCATCAAAAATGACAATATTTTTGGTTGAATTACTTGATGAGGTTTCTGTTTGCATATTTCTAATATAACAAAATTTTACGTAAAAAGCCGTTCCACCATTTCATTTATTTTGCCTATTGGCTGAATCCTGATAGCATATCTACCGGTATCAATTCCTTTCATGTTGTATTTAGAAATATACATCTCTTCAAAACCAAGTCTGTCAGCTTCCTGAATCCTTTGTTCAATGCGACTGACTCCCCTTATTTCACCTGACAAGCCTACTTCACCTGCAAAACATACATTTTGGGAAACATAAATATCATGTAATGAAGAAACAAGTGCTGCAACCAAACCAAGGTCAACCGCTGTGTCCACTATTTTTAAGCCACCTGCTATGTTAAGAAAAACATCTTTCTGGCCAAAAAATATACCACTTCTTTTTTCAAGGACAGCCAGCAACATGTGCAATCTTCTCAAATCAAATCCGGTCGAACTTCTCTGAGGAGTGCCAAAAATAGCCGTGGCCACCAGGGCCTGTGTTTCAATTAACATTGGTCGCATGCCTTCCATTGTAGCGGATACTGTACTTCCGCTGAGATGATCATCACGTTGTGTAAGAAGGAGCTCCGATGGATTACTTACTTGCCTCAAACCGCCAGTCTGCATTTCATAAATACCAATCTCATCTGTGCTGCCAAAACGGTTTTTAAGCGTTCTGAGTATTCTGTAACTATGCTGCCTGTCGCCTTCAAACTGGAGAACGGTGTCAACGATGTGCTCAAGTATTTTCGGACCGGCTATCGCTCCATCTTTGGTAATG
Organism: Saprospiraceae bacterium; assembly: GCA_016787375.1. Lineage (GTDB taxonomy): Bacteria > Bacteroidota > Bacteroidia > Chitinophagales > Saprospiraceae > JAEUUM01. Next base: position 619 of record JAEUUM010000554.1, on the reverse strand, counting down.
TGGCCTATGATAAAGACCGGAATATTTGTCTCTTTTGCAAATCTTTGCAATTCAGAAGTGCACTCTCTTACCTGAGATATGGTTCCGGGCATTGATTCTATGTTTGGAGAAGATATGGTTTGAATTGAATCAATGATAATGAGTTGTGGTTGCAGTTCTGCTGCCATGTTTAACATCTTGGCAGTATTTACTTCGGTTAAAATATAACATTCAGATGAATTGCTACTTAGCCTGTCAGCCCTTAATTTTATTTGATCTTCGCTTTCCTCACCTGAAACATACAAAACCTTGGCATCAATACTGGTTGCAACCTGTAAGGAGAGGGTTGATTTACCTATACCCGGCTCTCCACCAATTAAAACAAGAGAACCTGGTACAATGCCACTGCCCAAAACCCTATTGAGTTCGTTGTCTTTTGAATCAAAACGAACAAGTTGACCGGGAGCTATATCCGCTAGCGATACAGGTTTTACTTCCGGCGTTCTCCCGGAATTTCGCCATGATGTTGATTTTGATTCTTGGGTAGTTTCATTGCCCAATACTTCTTCGACATACGTGTTCCATTGACCACATGCCGGGCAGTTTCCTACCCACTTTGGTGAATTTGCTCCACATTCTG
>JAEUUM010000528.1 GCA_016787375.1 Saprospiraceae bacterium | reverse complement strand
AAAGAATACAAATTAGCTGCTTCAAAATATTCTCCCAATCAATGTGAGCGGGTAATTCATATTTTAAAAGAATTTGACCTGAGATCCAAAGGTGTAGATAACTACAGCACAACACCTGAAGAGTTGCTGAAGGAAATGTGCGCCCGAATAATTAGTGTATAAATGAATTTTGGAAGCTTAAGTTGATTTTTTGAGTTATTTGTTAGTTTTTATAAAATTTAAGGTCTATGAAATACAAATTATTGGGAAATTCTGGTCTGAAAGTGTCAGAATTATGTCTTGGTACGATGGGTTTTGGCACCGAATGGGGTTGGGGAGCAGACAAAGAAATGTCGTTCAAAATACTTGAAACATTTATGAATGAAGGTGGTAATTTCATTGATACTGCTAACCGCTATACCGAAGGCACCAGTGAAAAGATAATCGGAGAATTTATGCAAAGAGATAGAGATCACTTTGTATTGGCAACAAAGTATACCTTACACGATAATTTGACCAATGTGAATGCTTCTGGTAATAATCGGAAGAATATGATGCGCAGTGTGGAAGCGAGTCTAAAAAGGTTAAATACAGATTATATCGACTTATTTTATCTACATATTTGGGATGGTCTTACTCCAATCGAAGAAGTAATGCGGGCGCTCGACGACTTGGTTTCACAGGGAAAGGTTAATTACATAGGTATCAGTGATACACCAGCATGGGTAGTAAGTAGGGCAAATACTTTAGCGGAAGGGCTCGGTTGGAATAAATTTGTAGCATTACAAGTAGAATATAGCCTACTTCAACGAACTCCGGAGCGGGAACTCACACCTATGGCGAATCATTATGGCATGACAGTCACACCTTGGGCACCACTTGCCGGTGGAGCATTAACAGGAAAATACTTAAAAGGAGATTATGGTAGGCTGAAAGAGGGTAGTGCCAGACTAAACGATCACAGTATAATGATCACCAAAGAAGTTCTCAATATTGCAAATGAAACGGGAATTTCTGCAGCTAACATTGCCTTGAGATGGACAATGCAACGCGATTTTTCCGGCATTCCAATTGTCGGTGCGACAAAGCTTGAGCAACTTTCAGAGAATTTAAAAGTTGTTGATGTTTCTTTGACTCGTGAGCATATCAACAGACTTGATGATATTAGCAAAATAAATTTAGGTTTTCCGGGAGAATTTTTCAAAGAAGAAGGAGTTAAGATGGTAACTTTTGGTGGTTTTTATGATAAAATTGAAAACAGAAACAAGTAATCTGTAAACTTCAATTTGTGGAGAAGATAATTCATCCATAAAAGCAACAAACACTCATCTAAGGGTATCTTGAAATAAAGGAAGTTTAAAGAAACTAGAACCAATTGAATCGTAATTTATATTCGTTCAAAATTTTCTTGTTTAAACTTGCAAATGAAGAACGAGGTTTAATTTTTTAAGTTGAGTATTTTCTGATAGCAAAAAAAATCAGGCAACCTCAAAGTCTAAATTTTTTTGATAGAGGTAGAGATTAGTAATGACTTTCAATGGCCCTTTGATTCATTCAATGGGCTTTTTTTGTTCTATTTTTGAGGTTTATCTGCCAACAACAACTCGCCTTTAGTAAGCCATGAAATTCCAAATGCCGCCAAAGCACACCACTCTAACCAAAAGACAGGATTATATTTTGTCAATTTATTTGCAAGCCAAGAAACATTGTCTGTAAGAAAAATTAGAAATATTGAAACCAAAATCACGACCCCACACATTCTGAAAACTTTATTCCTCATAATTTTTTCAGGTGTTTTATGACCTGAACTTTTTGTGAACAAAAAGATTGAAATAAAAGCCAGTGTGCAAAAAAACAGTGCAGCCGAAATAAAATGCGCATAAATGCGTACTTCATTATCTGAAAGCTGTAAAATTGAACAAAGGATATCTGTATTGGATGAAGTTGGAAAAAATGCGATGCACAATGCAAAAACACCTGCTGCGTTGGAAGTGATATTATCAAGCCTGTCATAACCTTTATATGACAGCAAAAAAATGGCGACAGCGCACAGAATTCCAACAAACACATC
>JAEUUM010000475.1 GCA_016787375.1 Saprospiraceae bacterium | reverse complement strand
ATTGAAAACAATACCCAACTTACAAATGTAAGATCTAATGGTATTGAGATATTAAATACCAATAAGATGCAGGTGAAAGGAAACAGCATAAGCCACACACTTTATAATGGAACACCACCGGTTGGTACAGGATTTAAAGGTGGCATAAGTATTTATCTTGCAAATGCTCAAAATTGCTTGATTAAGGAAAATTATGTACAATTGGGTATATCTTCGCAAGATGGCTATACGAATGGTATCATGAGTACGATTAGTCCAAACAACAGGTATTGCTGCAATACAACAAGTAATCAAAGAGAGGGTATCAGGTTTATAGGCGTTAATAATGCTGATTATATACGTCATAATAACATCCATACACACACAAATGGTTTAAGAATAGATGAAGGCTTGATCGGCATTCAAGATCCTTTGACCCAGCTTTATGGATTATCAGGTAACAAATGGAACAATTCAGCGCTGACTGGCGGGTTTAATGCTTTTAATAACACATCTGACCAATTGATTGTGCTTTCGTCCAAAATAATCTCAAACACCTGCAATGTGCCATATTGGCCATCATCAATCTCTCCTGCTCAAACATGCCCGGGTAGCTCTAATGATTGGTTTGAGAGAAAAACGGGGACATATTATAATATTAAATCTTGTGGTGCTGACGGATTGTGTATTGATTTAGCCCCGGGATTAATTGCTGAAGCGGTAGATAGCATTATTTCAGATGCTGATGTTTTTATAGCTCGAGGTACGTATAATCATCCGGCGTTTAAAGCAGCTTTTAATTTTGACGCTCAGTTGAATTTGTATACCCGGTTAAAAAACTTTCCTTACCTTTTGGGTCTTAACTCCAGCGTTGACTCATTTTATACAGCCAACTTAAATAGCAATATAAACCAGGCATTTGAAATTAATAAAAAATTTGCGGAAATTTATCATTTACAAGGTCCTGAAAATACTGTTTTGGAGAATTTAACCAATAGTTATCTTCAGAGCAATACAAGAAATGAATACCTTAATACCCAACTGAGTGTGACACAAGGAACACCAAACTTTAGTCTTTATCTTGATTCTTTGAACATGCTCAATCAAACGACTTCCAATTTGTTTGGTAATGTTGTCACAACTTATAATTCGATTCATAATTTTGCCCAAAGTAGAGCTCAGGAAGCTTTATGGTCGTTGCAAAGTTATCTGCCTGATTCTTTGGTCGAAACAAATTTTGCCAATGTTCAATCCTACAGAACTAAAACATTATTAGATGGATTTCAGGGTTTTACCACCAATGAAAAAACAATAATAAATAATTTAGCAGATGCCTGTGTATTAAGCAATGGTAGTCCTGTATTAATGGCAAGAGGATTAAGAAACGGATGGGATCTGCCTGAGTACGAGGATTATGAAAACTGCATTATAGAAGAAAGAGAAAATGTACAAACAAATCCTGATCAAGGAAATGAACCTTTGTTCATTATGCCGAATCCGGCTACAAACCAATTAACCATACTTGTTAATAACAATAAAAATGTACAAACGCTACAAATTAATGTGTATTCGGTACAAGGGTTATTGATGGATGCATACAAATTAAAAGCGGAGACACATAATAAATTAGAATTAAACACTTCCAATTATCCAAATGGAGTGTATGTCATACATTCAGTCGCAGATAATGGTAAAGTCAACACGCAAAAATTTATAATTCAAAAATAGTTAACTCAGCCCTTCAGTAACTCATATTGGAGGGCTTATAATTTTTCAATAAAATGAAATCAATTATTTTTTATTTTTTTATTTTTATTTGTTCAAGTACATCGTATTCGCAAAAACAAGATTGCACTTGGCTAATTGGAGACCAACCAATATACAATCTAGACCCATATTCTGGCATTGTGGTCATAAAATTTAAAGATTTAGGAAAGTTAGAAATTTATCGAGATACAAATTATAACATA
>JAEUUM010000448.1 GCA_016787375.1 Saprospiraceae bacterium | reverse complement strand
TTGGGCTTGCATCGATGCCAAAAGGTGCAATTTGAAGATTGAGCAGGTACAGCCCATCTTTGATGTTGTCATCAACATAAACCAATTCTGTTATAGTCTTGTTCAGGTCCAGGGTTTCAGGGTACAGCCAAAACGCTTTATGTGCAGCAAGTTTGCCTTCATCTTGTTCTTTATCGACAGATGGCAAATCGATTAATAAATGTTGGATTTTACATTCGTTTACGAGAAATGAAATGGCGTCTGCAGTGATGTAAGCTGGATTAGTACCTGAATAGTTAAATTCTTTTTTAGAAATGTGATTTGGCAGAGTTCTTATAATTAATGCATCACAGTTATGTTTATTTTCAAACGCTAATTTTATTATTTCAAGAGAGATTATCCTATCTCCTTCTGTATTTTTTGTAGGATAAACCGAAATTAATTCTGAGATGAAGTGAAATGATTTTAAAGTTTCATTGATGCTGATGTCTTCTTTTGAAATATGGCCTACACACTCAGTATGTGTGCCATTTCCATGAGGATTGATTTTTACATTTTTAAAATTTACAACACCACCTTCTTTAGTTGAACAAACAAAACTACCCATCACCACAGGCAAGGCCTCAAAAGGTGGCGCGTAAAAACAATTGACACCTATTTTGTCAGAGGATAAAGGAATTGACAAATCAAGTGGTTTAGAGAGGTCAGCTGAATATTCTATGTTTTGATGAGTTAACTTTACAATCATATTTTAAAATCTTAGTTTCGTGCATCTTTACCCCAATCAAGTTTTTCACGTATTGTTTGCATAAAACCGTTGTCATTTAGTGTTACGGTTTTTATGCAAAAATCACATTTTCTTACTGCCAGTTGATGTTGAGAAGTGATGGACTCGAACCTTGAATCAAGGGTAAGCAAAAAAGTTTCAGCACGACCTTCAACTTCAAAAGAAATGACAGAATTATCGGATATAACTATTGGCCGAACATTTAGATTGTGCGGGGCAACAGGAGTTATAACAAAATTGCCGGAATCCGGAAAAATTATCGGACCTCCACAGCTCAAAGAGTATCCTGTTGATCCTGTTGGTGTTGATATTATCAACCCATCAGCCCAATAAGAATTTAAAAATGAACCATTGATGTATGTATTGATTCGTACCATCGAAGAAGTATCTCTTTTTAGAATGGTACAATCATTAAGCGCAAAAGTGATGCCATCAAATAGTGGCATATTGCTCTCTAACTGTAACAGCGTCCTTTCATCAATTGTGTATATACCCTTTCTCAGTTGGCTGATGGATTGCCTCAAATGCTTACTCTCAAGGCTTGCTAAAAAACCCAATCTACCAAGGTTAAGACCCAAAATCGGAATTCCTGAATCACGCACATAAGTAGTTGCACCGAGCATGGTACCATCACCTCCAACGGATAAAAGAATATCAGGTTGGAGCTTTATCAGATCAATATGATCACTAAAAGTTGGTATATCTGAGTTAATTTTGATGAAACTCTTTATTTGGGAAAGATAATCCAAAAGAACGACCACTTCAATTTTCTCCTGATAAAGCACATCGAAAAGTTCTTGAATACATGCTTGGTCCTGGACCTTAAAAACCCTGCTATATACGGCTATTTTCATTTCAGAAATTGAGGTTTAGGTGTAAAAAAATATCCTTTTCGTATTTTTCGTTCATGCTGTACTCTATTTGCAACATTTTATCATAAAATGCAACAATCTCAAGACCCACACCTCCACCTTTTAAGAGTTTGTCATTAAAATTTGTCTTGTTAAAGTTTTTGGCAGTTGGTATATAGCCCATGTCAAAATTGAAAGCAAAAAAGAACTGAACCTGTGGTGTTCTCAGTGATTTTATTGGCATGATGTTACCCAAAGACCATTCTTTGTCATAAAATAAGTACTGAAAACTAGTCTTTGAAAAAGTATATTGCTGACCATCAATTATATAATATTCATAACCTCTGAGGTAGTCAATTTCATCACCCAAAGCACGGTTGTGGTAGTAATCAGTCGGTGTGTTGCTCCAATTGTTTTGATTTTTAATTTGTTGTGTAGCGGTCCAGTTGCTTGATAACCTTTTGAAATATTTAAAATCTACTTTTGTAATCAAGGCATCTCGCGAATTATTTATTCCTTGCTTTTCTATAAAAAAATCTATCATAAATCCTTTTGTTGGATGTGGTCTGATGTTACGGTTGTCATACGTAATGTTGTAAGAAATTACCGGGTAATCAAGTTTCCCACTTGGAGAGCCTAAATAGTCTGGCTGCAGACGGTCCAAAACTCTTTTATCTATTTCAATTTGCCGCCACTCAATTTTTATTCTTTGTCTGGTTCTCAGACGAGGTTTATATATTAAAGCAGCTGTAAATTTTTTCCTGAAAATAAGAGTAGTATCAGATAACCATCTTTTTTGCACATTTGATTCTGTGGTGGCATAGGCGAGTTCTTTGCTTTTGACCCAAAGCCCTGAAAACTGTATCCCAAGATTTTGTTTTTTATTGACATAGGGAAGCCAATAAGAAGCTTCAATTTTGTCATGGTAACCAAAATGTGCAACACCATCAAGTCTGTCGCGGTTACCTGTTAGATTGCTGATGAACATTTTAATGCCTGCATTTATCCTTGAAAAGTCCAGGTTAAAATCTCTGATCCAGACGTTAAAGTTTCGGTCAACTAATTCGAGGTATGGAACAGGATATATATGCCAGCTTTC
>JAEUUM010000426.1 GCA_016787375.1 Saprospiraceae bacterium | reverse complement strand
ATCAGGTATTGGCAAGGCTACTGCAAGACTGTTGGCCTCAAAAGGCCGTAATTTAATTATTACCGGAAGAAGGAAGGATAGACTTGAAGATCTTGCAGAAGATTTGGAAGAGCAATATGATGTAATCGTTGAACCACTGGTATTTGATATAAGGAACCAGATCGATATAGAAAAAACAATTTTGGCACATAAAGACAAAATTGAAAATATTGAGGTGCTAATAAACAATGCCGGTCTTGCACTAGGTTTAGACTACATTCATGAGGGCAATATTGATCAGTGGAATACAATGATCGACACCAATATCAAAGGTTTACTTTATATGACTCGAATGATTTCACCTTACATGGTAGAAAAGCGTAAAGGACACATTATCAATATCTGCTCAACTGCAGGGAAAGAAGTCTATCCTAAAGGAAATGTTTATTGTGCAACTAAATTTGCTGTAGATGCGCTAACTAAAGCATTTAGGCAAGACTTGCATAATTTCAATATTAGAGTGAGCCAAGTTGCCCCGGGTCACACTGAAAATACAGAGTTTGCATTAGTCAGATTTGAAGGAGATGATAATAAGTCTAAAATTTACAATGATTTCAACCCACTCAAATCTGAAGACATTGCAAATATTATTGACTTTATCATTAATCAGCCACCACACGTCAATATTCAAGACGTTTTAATTACGTCAACTCAGCAAGCTTCATCAACCCTCATTGATAGAACAGGCAGAAAATTTGACAAGTAGGAAAGTATTGATATTTCCAAAGAAATTCTTTAGCTATGTTTAGGGCATTTTTTGCAGGCCTTCCCTTTTTTGTATTTTTTGCAGCACTTTTTCTTGTGATCTTTGGAGCATTGAATCATGGTTAAGACAGCAGATTCCGTCCTTTTATTTATTATTCCAGGTATTACAGCTATTGTGTATTTCATAATCTTCAGCGCTGCAAAAATAATGAAGTTTTTGTTAATTAGACTAATTCTAAACAATAATTTCTAAAAAATTATCACCCAGAAACCTGCCTGGTTAACAAATTTGAATAAATTAAATATTACAAATATTTATATTTATATTTCCTTCAAAAAATTAGAAATTTATACCAAGTTGCTTAGTTTTGCATATCTGAGAAAACTAAAACACAATTATGCTTTTACTATACATAGTAGTCCTTGCTTTTTTATTGGTTGGTCTTATTACTTTTACTTCAAAGCGAGGAGGATATTACCAATAGAAATTGTCTGAAATTAACGATTTATTATTTTTTAAAATGTAGGACATTTTACCCTGTAGCGTTTTCTTTCTTTAGCGGTATAAATCAGCGCCAATTCAAAACTTCCTCTTGAATTTGTTACTCTTTGGAGGTCTGAAAAATTAATATCATAACTTATTCCCATCATCCATCTTTCAAACTCAAAAGCCAGGCTTACGATAGTGGATTCAAAGTTATTAAATTTGTCAAGTCGATTGTTAACTCTACCAAATGTTCCGGCTCTAATTGAAAATTCTTGCCAATCACCATTGCTGTAGCGAATACTGGTACCAAAAACTGTTTCTAAAGATGGACCTTGACCTGTAAAATATGCATTTGGCAACAAAGATAAATAAGGTGATAGCTTGAACTCTCCCCCACCATGAAATGTCCATTTACTGTAAAGGTTTTCATTGCTATTGTCGTACAAAGAAATATTTGGTTTATTGAGATGTGCCAACGATCCACCAAAATAAATACTAGACTTTTCATCAAATACAGCGTACCATAATAGACCAACTCCGAAATCAAGATATGTTCCGGATCTGTTTTGACCTGATTCACCGGAATTAAGTCCAGTATTTACTGATTGAGAATTTGCATCATATTGTTTTGAAAACCAGTATTTATTCCAATTTGTACTCAACTGACCAAAACCAAGCTGAGCGCCTGCTGCAAGATAATAATCCGGGCCTCCGTAGCTTCCGCCACCCAATTGTTTAATGTAAGAACCATTCAAATGTGCCTGTGTGCGGGCCAGATCTCCATCTCCTGAATTTTGATTGAGCAATTGTAATCCAAAACCTGCATAATCATTATCGGCAACATTGTATCTATAATCCCCACCTGCCGCATAACCAACAAAAGCACTCTTATTCAAAATGCTGTTCCATTGATTACGATAATGAACATTTATTCGATATTCACCGTCAAAGACGCCTGTCAAAGCTGGATTAAGTAGCTGAGGCGCTGTATAAAACTGGGAAAATCTTGGATCCTGGGCGTTTAATGCTAATCCCAAAAGTGTATTGAAATATATTAAGAAAAGTAATTTTTGCTTCATATTGTTGATTCTTAATAAAAACGTGATTAAAGATAATCGTACTTTTCCAAAAAATATTCGAAAGTCCGATAATTTTATTAAAATAATCTAACAATACAGATCACTCTTATTTAAGTAGTGTTGTTTCGCCTGACAATATTTCAGAAGTACCGTCCGGGAATTTTGCTTTGAGCATCCATACAAAAACTCCAGTATTTAGTGGCTTACCCTTGAAAGTTCCGTCCCACCCTTTTGAATCGTTATTGATTTCAGGGTCGTTGTTTTGGTAAATCAATTCACCCCATTGGTCAAACACCACAAAATCCTGAACAATTATATTGTCTTTAGCAAAAATGCTAAGAAAATCATTCACACCATCAGCATTTGGTGAAAATCCGGTTGGAACATAAACATGGTAATCTTTGATTATTCTTACATTGAATTTCAAGAGCTTACCACACCCTTGTTCATCTTTTACATTCAACCAAATATAACCAGATTGGCTTGGCAATATCTCAATGATTTTACAGGTATCGCAATTGGTTTTTGCAACATTTATTGTATTCCACTTATACGAAACAGGCCCTGTCTGTGAAATATCAGGTTTCAACTCAATACTTTGACCATATTCAATTGTGACATCACTCATTTCCTGAATGTCAAAGTTTGCACTGGAACTGATTTC
>JAEUUM010000372.1 GCA_016787375.1 Saprospiraceae bacterium | reverse complement strand
AAAAAAGCGTTATTTTTATCATTTTTGATAGCTTTGGGATATTGCTATCAAATTGGAGCATTCATGCCGGATTTTAAAAATATCAGAGATGCAGTTTCGAAAGTAAAGTGGATTTATTTAGCACCCATTGTTTTGATCATTCTACTCGTGAAATATCTGACTTCTCATTACGCCTCACCGCAACCTGAGCAGATGAGTGGGGGCAGATACATCATCAATATAATCAAACAATCGGTAGCCAATCCGGGAGTTTTTCTGGTTTCACACATAATTTACATTGGTTGGTTGCCTTTGCTTCTTGTTTTTGCAGGTAAAGAGATGGTTAAAGTAATCAGAAATTATGGATATGGACTTGCCATATTGTTTGCAGGAGTAGGATTTATGTCTCTGGGTAGTGAAAGTCGTCAGCTGATTAATTTTTATCCGCTTTTTGGGGTTTTGGCTCTGGTTGCCTTGCAATCAAAACAAATGTTAAAACCCTGGGTTTTGGTCGTACTTGGCTTGAGTTCGCTGATTTTGTCTAGGTTCTGGTACACCATAAACGGAGCGGGCGACATAGGTAAGAATCTTTTGCAATTTCCGGCACAACGATATTTTCAGGTTTTTGGGCCCTGGATGAGCAACGAAACATTCATGACAAACTTTGTTATATGTATTATGGCATTCGGATCTTTATTTTTACTAAACAAAACAGGCCAACTTTTTGATCCGGTTGAGCTTAAAATCGTATTGCAAACAAAAGCCTCGAAAAAGCGTAAATAATCGATATGCCAAAGCTTTCAATCATCATGTCATGCTATTTTAATGGTCCGAATATTCCGGTGACCACGAAACGACTCATTGACAATGAAAAGAATTTTCCGGCAGGCACCGATATAGAGTATATCGTCATTGACGATGGTTCGAAAGATGATACTTTCGAACAATTGTGTATATTTCAAAAACAGTATCCCGACAAAGTAAAAGTAATCAAACTGGCAGCTAATGTTGGCTCTTATAATGCTTTGCTGGCAGGCATGGCACACGCTACCGGTGATTGTTGTTCGATCGTTGCTGCTGACCTCCAAGACCCGCCTGAGTTGATACCAAGCATGCTAGAACACTGGAACAGAGGATACAAACTTGTAATCGGTCAAAGAGAGAATCGAGAAGATCCTCTGTTTGACAAGTTGTTTTCCAATGTATTCAACAGCTTGATCAGAAAATTTGCGCTTCCAGGCATACCAAAAGGTGGGTTTGATTTTGTGCTGTTCGACAGACAGTTGAAGGAGGAAGTGGTAAAAATGAACGAAGGCAATTCCAACTGCATGTATTTACTTGCCTGGCAGGGTTTCCCTTATGTGAGCATCCCTTATACGCGTCAGAAACGAGAAATCGGCAAATCGCGTTGGACATTTAAGAAGAAGATAAAATTATTCATAGATAGTTTTGTGTCATTCTCCTTCTTTCCGGTCAGATTGATATCGGTAGCGGGTATTATACTGGGTTTCTTGGCCATACTGTATGCAAGCTTTATTCTAATAGCTCGCCTTACCGGCCAAATAAATGTACAAGGATGGTCAACCATGATGATCGTATTTCTTTTTGTATCTTCGTTTCAGATGATCGCCCTGGGCATCATCGGCGAGTATGTCTGGCGCAACCTGGATGCCAGCAGAAAAAGGCCCAATTATATTATTGATACGATTGTAGGAAATGGTAAAAACACAAATTAAAGGCAGTTACAATATTGATATTTTTAATGAACTCAATATTTAGTCCTCTATAGATTGTTTTTTTAGCAATTCCCTCAAAAAACTGATTTCTGCGTCTTTGTCGGCTATAATACGTTCGTAAAGTTTTTTTAGATCATTTCCTTGACCATTAGCTTCATAATATTTCCATTTTTCATTGTTTGTGAAATGTCTTACTGAATTTGAAGCCCAAAATTCTTCAATAGTCGTGTCAAGAACTTCAGCAATTTTTTCCAATTGTTTCATTGTTATGTCACTTTGTCCATTTTCGAGTTTGCCATACCATTCTCTTGAAACATTTAATTGTGAAGCCATATAATCTTGTGTAAAGTTCTTATTGTTACGACATTTTCGGATATTTTCAAATACTATT
>JAEUUM010000371.1 GCA_016787375.1 Saprospiraceae bacterium | reverse complement strand
GAGATTCTTTTTCAGTAATTTGTTTTAGTTGTCCAAAAGCATGGATGCCTGAAAAAGCCATCACCAAAAAAACCAATATATATTTAATCAAACTCAGTTTTTTAATGTTGAAAAATCACCGATGTTAAGGTTTGCAGCTGAAGATTCGAACTTGGCGTGGCTTCCTACCATTGAATCCTCAATAACACCATAACGCAATTTTGAATGGTTTTGTATAATGCTATTTTTGATTACAACGTTTTCGAGTACAGAACCTTCACCTATACTAACGTAAGGTCCGACAACAGAGTTTATAATTTTGACATTTTTTCCGACAAAACACGGCTGAATAACAATCGAATTATCAATCTGAGCACCGGCATCAACCAAGTCTTTTGTTTTGTTAAATTCAAGAATGCGTTGATTTGCGTTGATTAGAGAATCTTTGTTGCCGCAATCAAGCCATTCTTCTATTGAACCGGGCTTGAATTTCAGGCCTTGACTTTTAAGATTTTCAAGAGCAGTGGTAAGTTGAAATTCACCTTTGTCCTTGTTGTTTGATTCAATTATATCTTTGATCTCTGCTTTAAGTCTATCACCGTCTTTAAAATAATAAATGCCCACAACTGCCATGTCTGAAACAAAAGTTTCTGGTTTTTCAACAAATTCGGTAATGTATCCCGCATCATCAAGGTTTACAACGCCGTAGGCTGAAGGATCCGGCACACGCATACACCATATGTAACCATCTTCATGTTTGTCAAATGTAAAATCAGCTTTGAATAAGGTATCTGCAAAAGCTATCATACAATTACCGGTGAGTGTTTCAGCTGCACAATAGACTGCATGAGCTGTTCCAAGGGCCTTTTCCTGGTAAAATATTTTCCCTTTAGCTCCGATTGATTCTGCCACCTTGAGGAGTTCGTACTCCACTTCTTTTCCAAAATCACCAATAACAAAAGCCACTTCTTCGATTGATCCGGTATAGGAAGCAGCCAAGTCTTCAACAATGCGTTGTACGATTGGTTTTCCGGCTATATTTATAAGTGGCTTGGGAATTGTGAGAGTGTGTGGTCGGAGACGAGTACCTCGACCAGCCATAGGTATGATGATATTCATTTTGAATAGGGTTTAGTTTTTATGATACAAAGGTAATGCGAAACTGCGTAACTGTGAGAATGCTGATCTGTTGAAATGTAAGGATCTCCAAATAAAGGATGTTGTAATCTTCCGACTAAACATTATCAAATGAATCCGGTTATTTCCACTCAACAATTTTCGCATCGGATAGACCGTACATCAGTTTATTGATGTCTTTATCATTTAACCGCAGTTTTCCTTTTATTTTGATGGGATTGACCGTGTACTTTACAGGTTCGTCACTCTTTACCTCCATGACGGTTTCCGGTCCGGCTGCACCACAGAAAAAACAACTGGAATAAGGATATGCTGAAAAAATAAATTCTTTATGACTTTTATAGCCTTCGACCGGAATGATATATCCTTGTAGTTCGATGATTTTACCATCCAAATCTTTAACATCTTTACTAAATATGGGTACATCTACTTTAAACCCGAGCAATTCATCAAATTTCTTCTTATAAGTTACCTTACCCAATGTCTTCCAGGGGTTTGAGTCTTGTACAAAAGAAACTGATAAGAACATGAATACAAGTAATATTGCTGTTTGCCTCATCATGAAATATTTCAATGCAAAGTAAACCGAAAATTTTGAAGGAAAGCTTTAAGATTGGGTTAAAGTTTTTGAAATATCTGTCCTGTATGCTGAAATTGCCGGAAAAACTCCTGAAATGATTCCAATAACTGCTACAAGCAAACTAAGAATACCTTCTTCTTTGATCAAGTGCCAAGCTTCGAAGGTGTATTTGTATTTTTCTGAAGCATAACTGCCGAAAAGCCATACGCCACAATGAGCAATAACCAAACCAAGTAAAAACCCGCAAAAACATATCAAGAGCGATTCGAGCAAAGTTAACAGGGCTAGTTGAAGACTGCTGCTTCCCATAACCCTCATAATTGCCAGCTCGTATTTTCGGTCTTTCAGAGCCTGAACCAAGGCAATAAAAATACTCACCCCTCCAACCATTAAAAGCAGAAATACCAAATAACGCAAAATCTTTTCACCTATTCCCATGGTGTCATACAAGCGATTAAGTTCAATGGCCGGATTGCTGGCTTGTATATCTGTATTATCATTGATGTTTCTTGCCAAATTGAGTGTTTGAAAATTGCGGTTTTTAAATCTTAATAAAATAGAAGTTATCGACCGTTCTTCGTGTTTTAAAAGCTCTAATCCAGTGGAATCAATCATCTCCATTCCGGATTCAGTTTCACGATGATTAGGTGCTTCAGGAGTATTTTCTGATTCATTTTCATGATGATGACTATACCATACACTTTGTGTTGATGTCAATACCAATTGATCAATAACGCTTCCACTTTTCTTGAGTATACCTGTAACAGTGAAGTCATTGTCGTGTTTATCCTCACAAGGGAGCAACCCATGAGAGCTTTTAAATTTTGAGCCAACAACCAAATTTTGTTTTACAGCAACCTGATATCCAACCACAGCATCAAAGGGTTTTTTCCAAATATTACCTTCGTTGACAGAGGCTTTGTAAAAGTCTAAAAAATTATAAGTTGTGCCGACAATTCGGAAAGTGTTGTAGCTGTCTCCCAGTAACAAGGGCACACTTGAGGCTACAAGTGGATGGTTGGGATTCAAAAATGCTTTTGCCTTTATTATTTCAATGTTACCGGTAGGGGCATCAATGTGGTAAAGATTGCACAACACAGTTTGAAGAGGACTTCCTTTTGCTCCTAAGATTAGATCCACACCGGCAAGATTTTTAGTAAAATTTTCATTTAATTGTTTGTCAATTATCAGAAGAAATGAACTAATACCAATACCCAAAGCCAATAACAGAACAGTAAGCAAAGTTGATAAGGGTCTGTTTATCAGGTTTTTGAAAGCAATTTTTAACCAATACATCATGACTTGATTTCAATTTGGTTTGGGAAATGCGGTTTCAACCTTGAATCATGACTTATTACAACGAGTGTACTTTCTTCCAACAAACACAATTGTTTTAGAAGTGCGATGACTTCACTGCACCTGTGATCATCGAGTGATGAGGTAGGTTCATCAGCCAGCAGTATAGTTGGCTGATTAATTAGCGCCCTTGCAATGGACAATCTTTGTTGCTCGCCAACACTTAATGTGTATGTCATGGCTTGTGAAACTGCAGTTAGTTGCAGCCTCGCTAAGATGTTCTTGATTCGTAAACCATCAATTATATTACCTGATAGTTTTTGAGCTAATTGAAGATTTTCAGTAACATTTAAAGATCTGACAAAGTGTGGAGTTTGAAAAATGATGCCGATGTTTTGACCTCGGAATTTATCAAGATCACGTTGATTTAGTTTGTAAATTTCGGTAGAATTTATGCTTACGGAACCGAATTTTGGTTGGAGAATCCCTGCCAATAAGTGCATAAAGGTAGTTTTACCTGAACCGGAATAGCCGCTTATCAGCAAACTTTGGCCTTTCTCAAGATGAATATCTGGGAAACTCCACTGTTTAGTAGAATCATATCTGAATTGCAGATTCCGGGTTTTGATCATTGTAATTGATGATTAGGCAAAACTGAATACATGGACAGAATTATAATTGTAACAGGGCAAAGATAAGGCATTAATGATACAGCTTAAGGAAATTTCTGTAGGACCCTTGCGTAATTTGAATTATGCTTATTAGTGAAAAGTGAAAATATTGCCGGAAATAAAATTAATGAAACAAAAAAACTTATTTCTTTAATAACTCTCTTAAAAAACTTATTTCTTTATCTTTATCAGCTATAATCTGCTCGTAAAGTTTTTTTAGATCATTTCCTTGACCATTAGCTTCATAATATTTCCATTTTTCATTGTTTGTGAAATGTCTTACTGAATTTGAAGCCCAAAATTCTTCAATAGTCGTGTCAAGAACTTCTGCAATTTTCTCCAATTGTTTCATTGTTATGTCACTTTGTCCATTTTCGAGTTTGCCATACCATTCTCTTGAAACATTTAATTGTGAAGCCATATAATCTTGTGTAAAGTTCTTATTGTTACGACATTTTCGGATATTTTCAAATACTATT